>JBGTJT010000177.1:0-3196 GCA_041744995.1 Pirellulales bacterium
TCCATATAATTAAGGAGTTGCGATTGTTACCGAGAAGCCAAGAGCAGGGAATTCTAATTGTCGCTCCCGCTAACACCGGCCACGTGCGGACAGGGGAAGAATAGTTGTCGCGGGAAGGGAGAAGTAGTTGTCGCTATACACAGCCGCTCGTCTCGCGGCTGTGGGGTAGCGGATTCCTACCCTCCGGTCATCAAGGCGTGCAGTTTCGGGCTGATGCCAACCCGGTTTTGCATCTCAACAATCCCGCCGGCATCGACGCCTCTTCCAAACGAAGGATGCTTGACGCCCTGGGCAAGCTGCACCAGTTGCAAATCGCAGAAAAGTCAGACCCTTATGTCGAGGCGCGGATTGCGCAGCACGAGTTGGCTTTCCGCATGCAGTCGTCGATTCCCGAAGCGACGGACATCTCGCAGGAGCCGGAGCATATTCTCAACGAGTATGGGCCCGCGGTGAAAACGCCTGGCTCATTCGCCGCCAATTGTTTGCTCGCCCGGCGGCTCGCCGAGCGCGGCGTGCGGTTCATTCAGCTCTATCACCAAGGCTGGGACCAGCATGGCAACCTGCCCAAGGCGCTGCCGGTTCAAACACGCGAAACCGATCAACCCTCCGCCGCGCTGGTTCGCGATCTCAAACAGCGCGGGCTATTGGACGATACGCTGGTGATCTGGGGTGGAGAGTTCGGTCGCACCAACTACTGCCAAGGCAAGTTCTCCGGCAACTTTGGTCGCGATCATCATCCCCGCTGCTTCACCCTATGGATGGCTGGTGGTGGTATTAAACCGGGTGTTAGCCACGGGCTGACCGATCCTTACGGATACAACGTCGTCGAAAATCCCGTGCATATCCACGATCTGCACGCCACGATCCTGCACCTGCTGGGCATCGACCACGAGCGGCTCAGTTTCCGTTACCAAGGGCGTCGCTTTCGTCTGACCGACGTGCATGGCCACGTGGTAAAGCCGATTTTGGTGTAGTGGCAGTGTCTATGAATGTCTCAAGCACCATTCAATCGGTTCACGGCTCCACGCGACAGTGCTGCGAGATAAAGCCCTGGCGGTTGGCTTGACTTTGGCCGAATACGATCTGTCCGCCAGGCTCACCGACGACGTCCAGCAGCAGGTCGATCGAAAGGAGGGAGCGCCCTGGCCCGCATGCACGTAAGCGAGAACCGTGTGCAGAACCTGCATACCGCTTTATCGCGCATTGCAAGAAGTCAGTTGTACTCTTTGCGCAATCAAAAAGCTGGATCTTGAGGGTCGGCGGCCCCCTTGCCAAACTGCGCCGGGCCCCCGAGGTCGTTTTTTGCCACGCCCCAACGGGGCTGATCTACCGCGCCAGAATGCGCTATCCAAATGATGACTACCGCACACTAATGTGGCAGGCCCTAGCTGCGTAATGAGGGCGTGTCCTTTGCACTTACGCCCGTCGGACTTACCTGCCGAAAAACCCGCACGACCATTTTGTCGGTAAGGGTAGTTACGCTCGCGCGGCAACTCAACTCATTAGCTTGAAAGTGCTGATAGCTAAAATTTTGGCACCACTGCGTAAGCTGCCCAACATGAGGCACGCCGAGCCCGGGTCGCCGAAGCAACCCAGACCCGGGTGTCCCGCCTGCAACAATTAGGCGCAGGTCATCTCCGCAGAAAGCAAGTTAAGCACCAAGTCCTGATCTGCTGGAATATCGCGAAGCCACCGTGTGAACTGATGCACCATCAGGCCGGCTGTGATGCTGGCTGCATAAATGGTCGATTTCGAGGTGCAGCTTCCGGTTTGGGCCTCGCTCTGGGCGAAGAGCGTACTGGCATATTCGGCGCGGCTTGGCTCGTCGACCGCGGTGAGCACCCTCAGAGTCTCGCCCAACATGCGGCCGTCGGCCCAGAAGCGGCAGCGATCGCGAAGTGATCGCCAAATGGCCGCTCGCGCCGAGATGCTGTCGACGCAGCAGAACACGGCCTTGCCCGTCTCCAGCCGCGGCCGATAGCGATTCTGCACTGCTTCGATGTCGATCGACTCGTCCAGCCGGCCGATCGCCGCCGCGGTGGCCAGCACCTTGGCCTGCCCGATGTCGGCTGCGAAGTAGCCTTGCGTCGTCAGGTTCGACAGGTCGACCTCGTCGAAGTCGACCAACTGCAAACGCCGGGCGCCGATCGCTGCCAGTTGCAGGGCTATCTGCCGCCCCACGGCACCGACCCCGATCACGGTACAGGCGACTTCGCTCAGCCGCTGCTGGGGCACCAGGTCTTGCTGCCGCTCGAAGCGGTCAGGGTTGTTTGTGGTAATCATTCTCTCCTTTCTGTTTGGTTCAAGACACAAAACTCAGCGGCCAACCGGCGGCCGGGGCTGCTCCCGTGCGGCGCACAGCGGAATGGCGGACTCGATGACGTCTTGCAGGGATTCCAGTTGCCATGTACTGGAGTCGTCGGCTACGACGGCGGCCACCTTGGCGATGTAACCCGGGTCTTCGTTGACCGCCTCAATCTCTTTGTTGTAGGCGCAGTAAGCGCCGTTGACGGCGTTTGCGATCGCAGCGATCACAATGCCGATCATCCATTGTTCTCGCGTTGCTGAACGCGCATCGCTAGGCGGCGGATCGCTCGTGTCACTACTGCGCCGCATCACCGTATCGAGCGATCTAATGTCACCGCCCAACAGTGCGGCTAAGTCGTCAACCAGCGGCTCGGCCAAGGCTTTAATCTGCGACTCAGTGAGGACCGCCGGTCCGTCGCCGTCCTCTGCCAGGCAGTGGTTGGCAGACCGCAAGGCTTGCTCGAGGCGGTCAATGTGGGCGTTTTTCTGAGCGGCCGTTGTGGCACCGATTGCCGCCTGCAGCATCTCGATCACGTGATCGGCGAGGCTTTCGGTGCTGAGGATGGCAATTTCGTCCTCGTAACCGGCCTCGCAGATCGCCACGACTGCTGTGGCGTCGGCATTGTCGCCGACTTGTTGGCCGGTACGCCGCTTTTCATATCTCATAGGTACTCCTCGTGTTGCAGAAACAGAAATTACTGCCGCCTCGCGGAACAGCCTGCTGGGTGCTATTCGCCGGCGAGTTGCCGGTCGACAACGCCGACGATGCGCAACAGTTCCTCAGCCTCAGTCTCGCCCCGCAGGGCCTTCTCTTTCGCTTCGGCCATGCTGTCGGCTTCGACTACATATTTGCACTGGCGGACGATCGTCTCGGTTACGTCGACGCGGT
>JBGTJT010000178.1:0-5951 GCA_041744995.1 Pirellulales bacterium
GTCCCACGATCCACACCACGCTGACCGCGGCGGTCAGCAGCGGCAAGTCGACAAACAGCGTCATCCGCCAACCGGCGGCGACGGTTGCCACGGCAACGGCGAACTGAACCGCGATCCGCAGCTTCCAATTAAGCCCGCGCAAGTCGTCGATCAGGCCCAACACCATCAGCAGGGTCGCTCCGCCCAGCAACATCCATAATTTGCCGCTCTGTTCGACCAAGCCGCCCAGATGCGGCTCGACAAACGCCGTCAGGGAGGCAAGCAGGCTCGAAGAATCGGCAAAGCCGTCGCGCCGCATGATCCACCACGCCAGTGCGGCATGTCCTGCCGCCAGTGGCAGCACAACGCCCAGCCAAATCGCCACGCCGCCGCCGAGCGGGATCGGTGCATGATGCACCTTGCGTTCGCCCGGCTGATCGACCAGGCCCATCCGTGCCGCATAGCGGCGCACCAACGCGGCGACAACATACGACACGGCGAAGCTAGGAATCAAGCTACCGGCGATCAGCCAAGCCATGAAGGGTTCTCACGATATGTCGTTGACGAAGCTGCCAGCTTCGCCTAGGCCAAGCTGAAAACATCGCCCCGGCGAAGCTGGCAGCTTCGCCAACGATTTCCATTCGCCATCATCGTTGAAACTCCGTTCGCCGCCGCCGAATTTCATCGCGGCACTCGCTAAAGAACCGCTGATAATCCGCGCGTTGGTAGTCCGGAAAGGTCCACGGCGTGGCGTGCCATTGTTTGTGTTGGTAGTATAACGTGATCTCGGCGTAGACGCCCTGCCGCAGATAGATGCGGTGCGCATGATCCTTCGTCGACGCCAGCACCAGCTTGCCCAGGGTCACGTAACCGGGATCGATATTCAACGGGCGTGGTTCGTCGTGCGTGCTGCCGGCGGCGTACTCCTCTTCCCAGGCGTTCGACTCGATCTTCAATTCGGCCAATTGGCCCGGATCGAACGGCTGTTGAACCGCCCAAAACTGCTTTCGCAACCCAGTTCCCATCGATTCATCGTAATAGTCGGTCTCGACGAACGCGAACGCCGCACTCTTGGCCGCCAGCGGTCCGAACCGCTCGACCACCCGCCGCTCAGCCCACGCGAACGCCGCGTCATGTCGGCTAAACACGGCGAACAATAACAGCACAGGATCAGGTGGCAGGATGGCGCCCATGGGGGAGGCTGGAGGCTTGAGGTTTGAGGGATGAGGACGGACGGAAGTTACCCATTCTCCGCGGGAGGTTGTGAAAAAATCGCCATCGAACATCAGCCGGAAGGCGCTAGCCTCCGGTTAGCGCCGCAAAACCGGCCGCTAGTGCGGTCCGGCTGATGTTGTGGGGTCGACCTTCGGCGTCAATCCAATTGATTCACAGGCTCCGAGGGAGAAGGATTGGAGGTCGCGACAACTTCTTACCCTCAAACCTCACGCCTCAAACCTCACGCCTCCGTCAATACGCCTTTGCGAACACTACGCGTTTCTTGCTCGGTTTGCCGGTAAACAGGCATGTGCCTGGTTCGTCGTCTCCCTCCAGCGGGATGCAGCGAATGGTGACTTTCAGCTCCTTGAGTAGCTCATCGACCGCGGGATCGTCCGCCCAATGGCACCAGGCCAAGCCGCCGTGGATCTCCGGTTGCTGCTCATTCTGCGGCGTGAAGAATTGCTTGAACTCATCGAGCGAGTCGATTCGGCGGGTGGCCTCTTCACGAAACTTGAGCGCTCGGTCGTACAGCGTCTGCTGGATGTCGGTCAGCAGGCCGGCGATGCCGGCGACGAACTGCTCTCGCTGGATTCCTTCTTTCTCTTTCGGACCCCGATCGCGTCGGCCGACAAAGCAACTGTCGTCGGCCATGTCGCGAGGGCCGATCTCCACGCGGACGGGTACGCCCCGTTTGATGTGATGCCACGTCTTCTCGCCGCCGCGGATGTCGCGCTGGTCGATCTCCACCCGAATCGGCGCGCCGTCGTACTGTTGCGCGACCAGTTCTTGCTGCACGCGGTGGCAGTATTCCATCACGGCGGCACGGTCCGACTCGTCGCGCGAGATCGGCAAGATCACCACATGCGTGGGTGCCAATCGCGGCGGGACGATCATGCCGTCGTCGTCGGCGTGCGTCATGATCAAGCCGCCGACCAGCCGCGTCGACACACCCCAGCTTGTCGTCCAGGCGAAGGCTTCCTGACCGTTCTGATCCTGGAACTTGATGCTCTGGGCCTTGGAAAAGTTCTGTCCCAGAAAGTGCGACGTGCCAGCCTGCAGCGCCTTGCGGTCTTGCATCATCGCTTCGATGCAATAGGTGTCCACCGCCCCGGGGAACCGCTCGCCGGCGGTCTTTTCGCCCTTGATGACCGGCATCGCCATGTAGTTCTCGGCGAAGTCGGCGTACAGGTCGAGAATCATCTTGGTTTCTTCAACCGCTTCCTCGGCCGTGGCATGCGCCGTGTGCCCTTCCTGCCAGAGAAACTCGGTGGTCCGCAGAAACATCCGCGTCCGCAGTTCCCAGCGGACGACGTTCGCCCATTGATTGATCAGAATCGGCAGATCGCGCCACGACTGCACCCAGCGGGAATACATCTCGCCGATGATCGTCTCGCTGGTGGGCCGCACGATAAGCGGCTCTTCCAGCAGGCCGGCGGGCCGCAGGCCCCCTTTGCCGTCCGGCTCCAGCCGGTGATGCGTGACTACGGCGCACTCCTTGGCGAAGCCTTCGACGTGCTGGGCTTCTTTCTCCAGGTAGCTCATCGGAATGAACAGCGGGAAGTAGGCGTTCGAGTGCCCGGTGGCCTTGAACTTGGCATCGAGCGCGTGCTGCATGTTCTCCCAGATCGCGTACCCCCAAGGCTTGATCACCATGCAGCCGCGAACCGGCGAGATCTCGGCCATGTCGGCGGCGCGAACCACCTGCTGATACCATTCGGGATAATCGTCCGCCCGAGTGGGCGAGATCGCGGTCTTCGCTTGCTTTGCCATTCTTAACGGTGTCTTTCAATTGGCCACGGATGAAACACGATCAAACACGGATCGCTTGGTACAGATTACTGCATGGAGACGCTTGCGTGCTAGACCGTACTGGTAATCAACGGGGCGTCGCCCAAAACAGGGAATCCAATCCGAGTTTATCCGTGTTCATCCGTGGTTAAGTACCTTGCGCCGCTTGTTGGCCGTCGCCAGGCATCATAGAATGCGACTTTTCCAGCCTTTCCCTTATCCCCGCTATCCCACCATGACACGCATTCCCGTAGGGCAGCTTGGCGCCCAGGACGGTATTGATCAAACGTTTCGCGCCTCCGGCAAGCAACTTCGCTCCAATCGGCAGGGTAATTTGTACTTGCAGGTCGACCTCTCCGATCGGACCGGAACCATCAACGCCCGCATGTGGAACGCCACCGAGGAGATCGCCGCCAAGTTCGACAACGGCGACTTCGTCCGCGTGCAGGGGAGCACGCAGGTGTTTCAAGGCGCCTTGCAGATGATCGCCAAACGGATCGAAAAGGTTCCCGGCGGTGACGTCGACGAAGCCGATTTCATCGTGCTCGGCGCCGCCGAGATCGACAAACTGGCGATCAAGCTGGGCGAAATCCTCCGCGAAATCACTCATCCCGCTTTGGCGAACCTGGTGGAGTGTTATCTCGGCGACGAAGAGTTCATGCAGAAGTTCACCGCCGCGCCGGCGGGCATCAAGCTGCACCACGCCTACAACGGCGGACTGCTGGAGCATGTGGTCAACCTGATGGAAGTCTGCCGCGCGGTGGCCCCGTTTTATCCTCAGGTCGACCTCGACCTGCTGCTGATGGGGGCGTTTCTCCACGACGCCGGCAAGGTCCACGAATTGTACTTCGACCGCGACTTCGGCTACACCGACGAAGGCCAATTGATCGGCCACCACGTGATGGGCGTCGAGATGTTCGATCGCAAGCGCGCCGAAGCGGAGCAACTCTCTGGTGAACCTTTGGACGAGGAAACCGCGCTGCGGGTGAAGCACATGATCGTCAGCCACCACGGCACGCTCGAGTTCGGCAGTCCCAAAGTGCCGATGACCCCCGAGGCGCTCGCCCTGCACCTGCTCGACACGCTCGACGCCAAACTGCACGCCTTCGGCAGCCTGTTGCGAGAAGACCCCAACACCGACAGCGCCTGGACGCAGTTTCACCACAATCTGGGCCGGAAGTTGTTTAAGGGAAGCATTTCCGGGTGATGTTGTTTCGGTGTAAAATAATTGCAGAGGAATTTGCCTCGCAATCGGAGAAGCAAGACCATGTCTGATAAAGGCTATACGGCGGTCATTCGGCAGGACGGCCCTTGGTGGGTAGGATGGATCGAGGAAGTTCCTGGCGTCAACTCCCAGGGGGCGACACGTGACGAACTGATTGAAAACTTGCGTGATGCGCTCGGGGAAGCGATCGAGCTCTACCGCGAGGAAGCCCGCCAAGCCGCGGGTGAGCCGTATGAGGAAGTGGCTATTATTCCGTGAAAAGGCACGATCTAATACGGCACCTGCGCGCCAACGGCTGCAAGCTGATCCGCGAGGGACGCCGCCATTCGTGGTGGGGCAATCCTGAGAACGGTCGTCGATCCTCCGTTCCCCGCCACAATGAAATCTCAGGTCACCTGGCGCGCAAAATCTGTCGCGACTTGCTGATCCCAGGGCCGTAGGTGTTTCCGTCGCGTTGCAACCACGGGTTCTTGTCAGCGATCTCTTTTGCTATTTTTCTCTCGTCGCAATTTTTTTTGCTTCTCTTCCTTGAGAACCTGAATCCAATTAACTGTAAGTAGAAACCCGATTACGCCGATCAGAGCTAGCCACCAGAGACTTGCGTGTAAGAAATATCCCATTAGGCTACCGATAATGATGGTCATGGCGAAGATCCCATTGACCCCTTCTCGCGCACGCTCAAGTTTTGCCATGAGCTGACTTTTGGTCGTTCCTCGATCTGCACCATGCTTCGACTTTAGACCTTCGTGGCCAGCATTCCAGTCTTTCTGCTGCTCGTTCGGGCTAGACTTAACCGATCCTGCTTTCGCTGGCTTGCGCGTTACAGCATCGCTAAGAAATTCATGGCAATGACGGCACTTTACGGCCCCAACCTTGATTTCCTCTAGGCAATACGGACATGTCGCTATCGGCGATTCGATCGATGGTAATGGCATCGAATCCGGTTCTTCCGGCAGTTGTTGCGGAGGTAGAGGCCGTGGGACAACCGGAACCGCGATCGGACGCCCCGATTCTAGGTCATCGTCAAGCTGTGGTGACTTCGGTGCCGGAGGAGCGGATTTAATCTCGGCTTCACCTAAACCGGATGCAATAGATTCCTCGTCTGCGTCACCATTGTTCGCCCGATCTAAATTTTCCATATCATGCGAGAGCAGCCCCTGCACCCGATCCGCCGGAACCCAATCGCCTTTCTCGCCCTTTCTCACCATCATCCGATGGTGGATACTGCCTTTATTGGCTGCAACCTTCAATTGCTGTGCCGAAAATGGCCCCGCAACTTTCTCGTGGTTGATTCGGACATACCAGTTCGCGGCCACTCGTTTTCCCCTTTTGACAAAGAATAACCCTACAATGGGGCTTGGTCAATTGAAGGCGACGACCAACATACGTACACTATACACTGACACATCCTCGATTATCACTTTTTTGAACAAGACATGAACGAAACAGAACATTCCAACGAACAACTCCAAGAAACCATCCTCCAACACGTTGCCGCCGACAACTATCAGCCGGTCAAGCCGCGGGTGATTGCCAAGAAGCTTGGCAAGGACGACGACGAAGGCAAGGCCGCCGTCAAGAAGGCCGTCAAGCGGCTGGTGAAAGAGGGCAAGCTGACCTACGGGTCGAAGCACCTGGTGGCGCTGCCTGGCAAGTCGGCCCCGGCCGCCAAGCCGCAGCATGACGAACTTACCGGCGTGTTCCGCCGCGCGGCGGCCGGCTTCGGCTTCGTGCGCCCCGC
>JBGTJT010000179.1:0-11777 GCA_041744995.1 Pirellulales bacterium
ATGGACGAGCCGACCCGCGAGGAGGCGACGAAGTTCCTCTATCCCCAGTACCATCAACGGGTAGTGGAATTGGCCCAGCAGCAACGCTTGGTTCCCTATCTGGAGTCGATGCAAGAGAACGCCAAAAACGGCATTCTCACCAGTGTCGGCCAGATCTCGGCGGTCCGCGATGCCACCGCCGCGCGGCGCGGCGCCTTGTTGGACGCGCTTTCCACGGCAATCGACGACAACGCCGAGCAACTGTCGGCCGAGGTCGCCGCCGAGGTCGAGGCGACGCTGGCCGACGAGTCGGGCCGCCAACTACAGGCGTTGCGGCAGCAGTACGCCGAGCAGCAAGCCGACTGGCGAGCCTCCGTCGACGCCGAGACCATGCTCACCCAGTTCACCGCCCAAGGCGAGTTGCTCAAAAACCTTTGGGGCGGTCAACTGCTCTCGCTGCTGAGTTACGAAATCAAAGCCCCCATGCGGCGCCGCCTGATCCGCACGGGCAACTTCGAATTGACGGGCGAACACTTCAACTGGGTCAGCGACTTCGAAGTCGTCGACGAATCCGAAGCCCGGCCGGAGTGGGCCGTGCTGTTTGAACGTCGGGCGTGGGGGCGGTTTTACGGCACGCCGCTGTCGCTTACCGCCGACGGCGACGTGGTGGCCACCGGCGCCGAGCAGGTCTGGACCAACTTCCAAAAGTATCACCCCCAGGCGCGCGACCGCTGGCACCAACGGCGGCGGCTGGAGATCGTCGACACCGGGCGGATCAATCATCAGATCGAGGCGGACCGCCTGGCCTTGAAGAACGTGGAATTGAAATATGGCCGAGACAGCAGCCAATGGAAGGCGGCCAACGAACAAACCGCCAAGAACCGGGCCGTGCTCGACGCGGAGTTTGCCCGCGTCCGAGAGAAGATTCAACAACTCGACGCGGAGAACGACAAGTTCCACGTGTTAGTGAAGACGTCCGACGGCCAGGAGAAGTCGCTGCCGCTGGCCGACATCGTGCGGGCCTTTCCCGCCAATCGTCTTTCGCTGGCCGGTCAGACGGGCGTCTACCTTTCTCGTTGGCGGGAATTCCTGCTCGACGACCCCCGCGAGGCAAATAGCGAAGGGGGCGTGTTCCCCGCGATCTGGGGCACCGTGGTGATGACCATGTTGATGTCGATCGCCGTGGTGCCGTTCGGCGTGCTGGCCGCTCTCTACTTGCGCGAGTACGCCAAGGCGGGACTCACCGTGAGCATCGTGCGGATCGCGGTCAACAACCTGGCGGGCGTGCCGAGCATTGTGTTCGGCGTGTTTGGACTCGGCTTTTTCTGTTACATCGTGGGAGTCAGCATCGATCAGTTGTTGTTTTCCGCGAAGCTGCCCAGTCCCACCTTCGGTACCGGCGGCCTGATGTGGGCCTCGCTCACGTTGGCCCTGTTGACGTTGCCGGTGGTAATCGTCGCCACCGAGGAAGCATTGGCGGCGGTGCCGCGGTCGATGCGCGAAGGGTCGCTGGCCTGCGGCGCCTCGAAATGGCAAACCATCCGCCGCATCGTCCTGCCCCGGGCCATGCCCGGCATCATGACTGGCATGATCCTGGCCATGGCGCGCGGCGCCGGCGAGGTGGCGCCGCTGATGCTGGTCGGAGCGGTCAAGCTCGCGCCCGAATTGCCGCTCGATACGTCCTTTCCGTTCATTCACATGGAGCGGAGCTTCATGCATCTCGGTTTTCATATCTTCGACTTGGGATTCCAAAGCCAAAACAGCGAAGCGGCCCAGCCGATGGTGTTTACCACCACGTTATTATTGATCGCGCTGATTGCGCTGATGAACGTACTGGCGATCATGTTGCGATCGCGGTTGCGCAAGAAATTCGACGCGGGCCATTAGCGGACCGCCAACATCGTGCAGTTGTCCTTTCTCGTTCATGAGGTAAGACCTTGAGTTACACACAAGCAGTCGCAACCCCTGCCAGGGCGCCGGGCGGAGAACATTCGACGGTTCACAACAGCCGTTTGCAGGAGATCGCCGCCGGCAAGACGTTTGAACCGGTAATCCACGAGGCGGTCGGCCGCCAAGAGACGATCCTGGAAATCGACAATTTCAACCTGTGGTACGGCGACAAGCAAGCGCTGTTCGACTTGAGTTTCACCATTCCCGAGTCTCAGGTCACGGCGATCATCGGCCCCTCCGGCTGCGGCAAGAGCACCTTGTTGCGGTGCGTCAACCGCATGAACGATCTGATCGACAACGTCCGCATCACCGGCGACATGCGGCTCAACGGAGATACTATTTTTTCGCCGACGGTCGATGTGATCGAACTGCGCAAACGGATGGGCATGGTCTTTCAGAAGCCCAATCCGTTTCCGATGACGATCTACGAAAACGTCGTCTACCCGTTGCGAATCGACGGCGAGCGCAACCGGGGCGTCCTCGACGAGGTGTGCGAGCATAGCCTTCGCGGCGCGGCGCTATGGGACGAAGTCAAGGACCGCCTGCATGAGAGCGGCCTGAGCCTGTCCGGCGGTCAGCAGCAACGGCTCTGCATTGCCCGAGCGATTGCCAGCGATCCGGAAGTGCTGCTGCTCGATGAACCGTGCTCGGCGCTCGATCCGATCGCCACGGGCAAGATCGAGGACTTGATCCAGGAATTGAAGGGGGAGTATTCGATCCTGATTGTCACCCACAACATGCAGCAGGCGTCGCGAATCAGCGACTTCACGGCGCTGATGTACTTGGGACGTCTGATCGAATACGGCCCCACGGTCGACATCTTCACCAACCCGCAGTTACCAGAAACCGAAGACTACGTCACTGGCCGTTTTGGCTGATGAGGTGTGAGAGGTGGTGAGACATTGTCTCGCACCTCAAGCCTCAAGCCTCAAGCCTTTTTAACTCCAGGAGTTCCCCCGATGAAAAGACTGCCGCTTTGCTTACTGCCGGCCGCCGCGCTGGCCCTGTTGACCGTCGCCTCAGTGCATGCCGCCGATTCGCCGCCGCGGAATCAGGCGCACGCCGAATACGCCCAAACGTTGTGGGATTTTCTCAACCGGCCCGGTGCGAACTACCGCAGTTGGACGCCGACGGAAACGGTGCTTGTCATGCCCTACGGTCCGGCAGCCGACGCCAACAGCAAGACGTATCAGAACCGTGTCGCCAGCGAAAGTCCCTCGTTGCCTGTTGGCTCGATCCTCGTCACCGAGCATCTTCACGGCGAGGACGTTGTGGGAGTTTCCGTGTGGTATCGCCAGGCCGACGGCTATGACGCCGCCAACGGCGATTGGTACTGGGCTTACTTTACCCCGCAGGGCAAGCTGGCGCAGGCTTCGGGGGACAGCTCTCCGTATGCCAAGCGCGGCTTTGTCGCCGTCGAAGAGGACGGCCGCCTGTGGGTGCTGAAGATCGGCACGCCCGAATTGGCCGACTACTTCAAAGACGGTGAACTCGCCAAGCATGTCGTGCGGCCGGGCGCCGGCCCGGGCGGCAGGACGATCAAAGCGCCCGACGTCGAAACGATCGACGAGTATCTGACCGCCAAGAGCGGATTCGTAACCCTCATCGAGGATGGCCGCTTGTGGGTGTTTCGCGAGTCGAGCGAAGAGCTGGCCGATTTCACCTCGCAAGGCGAATTGGCCAAGCACGTCATCCGACCGGGCGCCGGCCCCGGCGGCATGACGATCAAAGCGCCCGACACCGAAACACTGGACGAATACCTGCTCGCCAAACCGGGCTTCATGACCAAGGTCGAGGATGGCCGCCTGTGGGTGATCGCCCTCGGTTCCGAGGAAGAGGCCGCTTTTAAGAAAGATGGCGAACTGGCCAAGCATGTGGTTCAGCCAGCCGCCGGACCAAACGGCATGACTATCAAGGCGCCCGATGCGGAGACGATTGCCAAGTATATGGCCGCCGCCGAGGGCTTCCACGTCGTGCTGGAGGACGGCCGCGTGTGGGTCTTCAAGAGCGGCAGCCCGGAATACACGCTGTTCAAGAAGGAAGGCGAACCAGCCAAGAGCGTCACGCGTCCCGGCGCCGGCCCGGGCGGCGTCACCCTGCGGGCGGTCGACGCCGAAACGCTCGACGCCTACCAACGGGCTGTCAACTAGATGGTTGTTTGAACGGCTAGCGGGCACGCAAGTCGCTAAGCACGAACCGCACGCGTTGCACGAGTTGGCCTTCGCCGTCGTGCAACGCGAGTTGGATCGTCGGATCGTCCGGCGTCCAGTCGACGGTGATCGTGCCGAAATTGATCGCGCTGTAGACGTCGGTCAGGCGATGGTCGTTCCGTTCGCGTTCGTTGCCGCCGCCTGGCCGATTGAGGCTGCTGCTGGTCAGGTCGTAGATGGGATAGCCGCTGGGGGATTGATCGGCGGCCAACTTCGATATTTCACCATGATGGCGGTCGCCGCTGACAAACAGCACGCCGCCGGCATTGGTCTTGGCGATCAACTCCAGCATCCGCCGCCGCTGGTGCGGAAAATTTCGCCAAGACTCCCAATGGTGTCCGTCGGCCACGAATTGGATGCTGCTGGCGACAATCCGCAAGTCGGCCGGTTGTTGCAATTGCTGCTCAAGCCACTTCCACTGCGCCTCGCCGAGCAAGGTCGCAGCGGGGTCGTCGTTCGGCACGTAGGGGCCTTGGCCGCGGGGCCGCTCGCCGGCCGGCCAACGCACCAGCGGATCGCGAAAGTAGCGGGTGTCGAGCAGGATCACCTGCACGCGCTTCCCTTCGGGTCCGAACACGTGGGCGTCGTAAATGCCGGGCCGCTGACGGCGGGGCGAATCGGGCGGCACATTGAAAAAGTCATTGAACACCTGCTGCGACTCGGCCCGCTTGGGATACTCCGCTCCGCCGTCGTTGACGCCGTAGTCGTGGTCGTCCCAGGTAGCCAGCACGGGGCAGGTTTCCAGCAGCTTCTGATAACCCGGCATGGCGGCGAGCTTGGCGTACTTGGCCTTGAGTATCTCCATGTCCTGGGTGTCGCCGTAGATGTTGTCTCCCAGAAACAGAAACAACTGGGGGCGGTAGTCGACAATCTTAAACCAAATCGGCTGCGGCCGTTCCTGCGTAGCGCAGCTCCCCAGCGCGATCCGCGAGATCGGCGGCTCGGCGAAGCCAATTAAGGGGACGCCCAGGAGGGCGGCAATTGTGACGACCTGGCAGGCAACGCGGTAGAACATCGGGGCAACTCCGAAGATATTGGCAAGGAGGGGGGCGGTCGGTGCGATTCTGCAATACCAGCACGCTGCGCAAGCAAGTGCATCGGCGGCGGAGCACGTTTTCAACTACCGACCCGATTGGAAAAACAAGTAAACTCCCCCGCAAATGCGCTCGCGCTGCGTGCTGGTATTGACGGGCTGGTACGCGGCTGACCAATGCCTGGCTCGCATAGCAGGGACTGCTCAGCAGGAAACTAGGCGAACCACTGCGTCGGATCATAGTTTCTTGCGATAAAACTCTGGGAATTCATAATCGGGCGGAAAATCAGGGAATAACGATCGGACACTTTGTTTATTGATTCGCGACCCTTCCACGTAACTCCATGATGTTGTTCCGTGCCTTTGAATTCCAAATTGATAGTTCAGACTTTCAAAGCGCTGTCCGTCGGCCGAAATGATGCTCTTGGTAGGTACAATCACGAACCGATTGGAGTCCGTGTTGAGGAAGGTTGGTGCTTCTGGGAACGTTATCGACTCCAGTTCCATGTTAAGTGATTCGAATTGTGAAAACGCAGTTTCCAGCGTAGATCTTGCCTGTTTTGTCCCGCCCATCAGGTCGATTATTTTGGGGTGCGTGTAAGAGAGCACAGTATCAACGTCAGATTGGTATACAGCGGTGGCCATCTTGCGGACCTCCTGCTGCACCACTTCATCGTCCGATCGTAGATCACCCGCCGAACGATCGCCTTGCTGCGCTTGAGACGGGTTGGACGAGGGTTCCTTGTCGGCAAGCGTTTTGGGCGCCGACTCGCGAGGCGGAGTCTGCGGATCTCTTGTACCGCATCCAACAGATATTGAAATGGTCAACAAGGCGAGTAGCAGTAAGGACTTTTTCATGATGATGCATAACGCTTCGGTTAGTGCGGCGGCAGTCAGTAACCGTTGTTCTCAAATCGACGTGATACGCCGCTCACGTTCAACCGTTTGTTCAGTGGCGTACGCTACGTTTGACAATCAATCATCCTTGATGATTGTGCCGTTCTCCCAAAAGTCTTTGACCTTGTGCCAAAACGTCAGCGAAGCTGGCCGAAGAAAATCTAGGAATTGATCGGGTTCAGTTCCTCCGTGCAAGCTCGAGTTCTGCAGGTTTTCGATTATTCCAATCGTGGCGGCCTCGCGAACATATCTGTCACCGTCAACGTGAAACTTTTCGATCATCTCAAATGCCGTGTTGAGTTCATAACGTTCGTCGTTCTTAAGGAGTTTGATGAGGTATCGCGAAAAATCCGCGAGCAACAAGTAATACGGCAAATCAGTCTCGTCAGTCCATTCGGTAAGAAACGCGTCAAACGTGGGCGCGAATCCCGGACACGCGACGACGAGCGATTCCATCATGGAGGCACGGTCAATCATAATTCTTCTTGGGAGCCTCGTCGCGCGCCAAGTATATCCGGGGTCAAAGACCTGAACAAGCTTCGGCCTACCGCCACACGCCGCGCATGGTGAACCGAACACACGGCCGACCAATGGGCTTCACGGGCTCCGGGTGGTTGCCTCCGCCCCCCGAAACCAACCGCGAGGTCGGCTGGATTCGTCGCCGAGGAACAACCTCTTCGGAGTCGTGCCCTAAATATCCAAATTTGTCACCTCTAGCGCGTGCTTCTCAATAAACTCGCGCCGTGGTTCGACCTTGTCGCCCATTAGGATGCGGAACAGGTTGTCCGCTGCCGCTGCGTCGTCCATCTTGACTTGCATCAGCGTGCGATTGGCCGGGTCGAGGGTGGTCTCGCGGAGTTCCTCGGCGTTCATTTCGCCCAGACCCTTGAACCGGGTGATCTGCAGGCCCCGCTCGCCCGCCTTGCGGACTTCCGGCAGCAGTTGGCGCAAATCCGCAATCCCTTCTTCCGCGTCGCCACGGCGGAGCACGTACCGCGCCTCCTGCGAGCCGGTTCGCTCGACCGGCATCAGCGCGTCGATTGTGAAGCCCATTTGGCGGAGGTCGTTCAGCAAGCTGTTGATCGTGCGGACCTCGTGCAGTTCGACAATGTGGAGTCGATCGGATTGATCGATCAGTCCCGGCGGCTTCTCGCCAACCGCCTGCCCGTCACCGCCGGCGTCGTCCTCGGCGGGCGCGTCGTCCACGGCCAACTCGCCCCCTTGGACCTGTTCCTGTTGCTCGACAAAGGTGTTCAGCTCCGCTCGGTTCTTGAACCAGTGATCCTGCGGGCCGAGGAACACATGAAATATCGGCAGCTCGCCCGTCTCCGGATCGCGGCGTTCGGCATGGCCGCGAAGGCTGATGCCCCGCCGCTCCAGCGCCAGCAGCGGCTCCTCCATGGCGGACAGCGCGCGGCACAGCCGCTCCATCCGCTCGCCATCGATCAGGCCGATCTGCTCGTCGCGGGGGTCGAAGCTGCAATCGGCCAGACCCATTTTGAGCAGCCGGTTCTTCATCTCTTCTTCGGTCTGCACGTAGTAGGTGTCCTTCCGCTGCCGCACGCGGAACAGCGGCGGTTGGGCGACGTACACCTTGCCTTGGCGAACCAACTCGTACATTTGCCGATAGAAGAACGTCAACAGCAGCGTGCGAATGTGCGAGCCGTCGACGTCGGCGTCGGTCATGATCACGATTTTGTTGTAGCGCCGCTTTTCGAGATCCTGATCCTCGCCGATGCCGATGCCGATCGCCGAGATCATGCTGCGAACCTCGATATTGGCCAGCACCTTGTCGTCGCGCGATTTGTAGGCGTTGATGATTTTGCCCCGCAACGGCAGGATCGCTTGGTACTCGCGGAGCCGCCCCCCCTCGGCGCTGCCGCCGGCCGAATCGCCTTCGACCAGGTACAGCTCCAACCGCTCCACTTCCTTGCTGGTGCAGTCCCGCAATTTGCCGGGCAGGCCTCCGCTGGAGAGCACTCCCTTGCGGTCCCGGATCAGTTGCCGGGCTTTGCGGGCGCTCTCGCGAGCCTCGGCCGCGACGACTCCCTTGCGGACGATCGTCTTGGCCGTGCCGGGGTTCTCTTCCAGGAATCGGGCCAACCCGTCGCCAGCCAGCGAGTTGACAATTCCTTCCACTTCGCTGTTGCCCAGCTTGGTCTTGGTCTGCCCCTCGAACTTCGGCTCGGGCACGCGGACGCTGAGCACGGCGGTCAGTCCCTCGCGAAAGTCTTCGCCGGTGGGAACCAGATCCTTGAAGATGTTTTCCTTCTTGCCGTAGTTGTTCAGCGTGCGAGTCAGCGCCGAACGAAAGCCGCTGAGGTGGGTGCCGCCTTCGTGCGTGCTGATGTTGTTCACGTAGGTGTGGACGTTCTCTGTGTACTCGGTGGAATACTGCATCGCCAGTTCGACCTCGATGCCCTCCACCTCGCCAGAGATGTAAACGATCTCCTTGTGCGCCGGATCGGTGGATCGATTGAGATGCTCGACGTACTCCTCGATGCCCCGTTCATAGTAGAACTCGTCGTGGTCGCCGGTGCGTTCGTCTCCGCAGATGATCTTCACGCCTCGATTGAGGAAGGCCAACTCCTGCAGCCGTTTCTGCAACGTGCTGTAGGTGAACTTGGTCGTCTCGAAGATCTGCGAGTCGGGCTTGAAGGTGGTCTTGGTGCCCCGCTTGTCGCTGGAGCCAACCCGTTGCGGATCGCCCTTGGCCACGCCCCGCTCGTACTCTTGATGCCATACGTGGCCGTCGCGAAAGACGTCGACCTCGGCCCATTGCGAGAGGAAGTTGACCACGGTCACGCCGACGCCGTGCAGGCCACCGGAAGTTTGGTAGGCGCCTTTCTCGAACTTGCCGCCGAACTTGAGCACGGTCATCACGCCTTCGAGCGTGGAGACGTTGCGGCCCATCTCCTCGGACAGTCCGGTGTGTTTGTCCACTGGGATGCCGCGACCATCGTCCTCGACGGTGACCGAGCCGTCCTGGTTGATCATGCACTTCACCGCAGTGGCGTAGCCGGCCATCGCCTCGTCGATCGAGTTGTCGACCACTTCGTACACCAAATGATGCAGACCGCGGACGCCCGTATCGCCGATGTACATACTCGGCCGCTCGCGGACATGTTCCAGGTCGCTGAGGTGCTGCAAGTCCTTTTCGGTGTAGTCGGCCTTGCCCGACGGAGGACGCTTGATCGGCGGCACAATCTTCGGCTCTTCCGGCTGCTCCGGACTCGACTGATTCTCTTCGCTCATAATTTCTTTCTGATTATAAATCTATCGCACTTGCCCCACGCGGAATCGCACGTCGGCGATGTCGTGCGGGGCAAGCTTCTTGAGGATCGCTTGTTTCTGAAACGTGAGTTCCTGGATCAGCATGTTGTTGGCCACCACCACTTGCAGCGTGCCGCGGCGCACTTCCACCGCCCGGCTGTGCGGGGCGAACGCCTTGCCGGCCGCGTCGCACCAAGCGTCCTGCAAAGCAGCAGCCGACTCCTTGGCGGCAAAGCCATGCCGAGCCATGAGTTCGCTAAGCGCTTCAGTAATTAGCTTGGGGCCTTTGGCCATGTTGCAAAATCCTAAATTCTAATTCCTAAATCCTAAACAATGTTCAAAGCACGAAAATTCAAAAGCTCTATAGGCTTACCAGCGATCGTTTTGAACATTTGGATTTTGGTCCTTCGAATTTGTTTAGGATTTGGAATTTAGGATTTAGAGCTTTCCTGCTCACCGATCCCTGGCCATGGGCATGATCACGTAGCCGTAGCCGTCGTCGGTTGTGCAGACGGCCGCCCGGTCGCTGTTTTCCAGATGGAGCGTGAAGGTCTTGTCGGGATCGAGCACGCGGAGGAAGTCGCTCATGAACTTGGGATCAAGCATGATCGCTACCTCGTCGCCATCGTAGGCGATCGGCATCTCCACGTGCGACTCGCCGGTTTCGGCGCCGACCGCCGCCAATACGGCGGTGCCGTCGCGAAACTGGAAATCGATGCCGCGGCTCTCTTCGCTGGTCACGATCGCCGCTTGCCGTACGCCGCTGTAGAACTGCCCCACCGGCAATTCGATCGTGATCTCCGTGTCGCGCTGCGGGAAGACGTCGCGCCACTTGGGAAAGCGGCCCTCGACCAGGCGCGCGTAAATCGTGACGCGCGAACTCTTGATCAGCACGTCGTTGCTGCGGGCGGCAATCTGCACTTCCGCGTCGGCGTCGGTAATCGCCCGTTCGATCAACTGCAACGCCTTGACCGGGATGATCGTCATCTGGTCGCTCGGCTTGAACTCGCCCACGCAGGTGGCCGGACCTTCCATCTTGGCCAATCGCCGGCCGTCGGTGCCCACGGCGGTCAGCTTATGTTCCTCGAACTCGAACAGCACGCCGCCCAAGGCGTAGCGGCTGCTTTCGTTGTCGGTGGCGAAGATCGTGCGGCGAATCACTTCCTTGAGAAAGCGGGCCGGCAACTCGTGATAGACCGGCTCGTCGAAGGTGGTCGGCGCGGGGAACTCGTCGGGGTTCTCGCCCGGCAACTTGAAATCGCTCCGCTCGCCCTTCACGCGGGTGCCTTGCGGATCGGCCTCGATGCGAATCTTCTCGTCGGGCAGCTCGCGAAGAATTGCCCCAAAGCGTTGAATCGGCAGCACCGCCGCGCCGGGCGCTTCGATCTCGACCTCGTCCACCCTGGTCCGTACACCCACCTCCAG
Source organism: Pirellulales bacterium (assembly GCA_041744995.1). Lineage (GTDB taxonomy): Bacteria > Planctomycetota > Planctomycetia > Pirellulales > UBA7805 > JBBDLY01. Next base: position 10,768 of record JBGTJT010000179.1, read on the forward strand.
GTCGGTGCCCATCACGATCGCTCCCTCCTGGCTTACCTCGAGCTTCACGTTGGTGAGAATCTCTTTGGGACTGCGAGTGGGCGCCACCGCCGCGGCCGTTTGAAACGCTTCCAGCAACTTGGTGCGCGTGCAGATGATCTTCATCGGTTTCCTTCCAACTTGCGTCTTGCTCGGCGATTGGGTTTGATCTTGAGGGGCCGCCGGGCGTTGTTTTGTTTTACTAGTTCTTAAATACTTTATAAGTAGTAGCAGTAGTGTCAGGCCGTTATTGGTCCTACCGTGTCGATCACTGGCGAGCCAACTGCTTGCGCTGTTTCGCGTTGCCGTGATTCTGAAGCCCTCGATGGTAGTGCATAACGTGTGATCTCGCTGTGGCTTGGCTGTCGCCGCTCTGTGGTCGAGCGATGCTTGTGGTTGATGCTTTCGGAACGGCGGACAAGCGGTTGTCAGTTCGGCGTGAACAAGCGACGCCTCGTAAACATGCTTTCCCCAGTGATTATGCCGGCTGTAGTTCGCGGCGGAGTTCGTCAATTGTTTGCCGTAGTTGCACGTCGGTATTGATTTGTACGGCGATCTTGCGGCAGTTGTGCAACGTGGTTGTATGGTCGCGTCCGCCGCAGTACTTGCCAATGCCGGCGAAGCTGTGACTGGTCAGTTCGCGCGCCAGGTACATCAGTACGCTGCGGGCGGCCACGATGTGACGTCGTCGCGACTTGCCGGTCAAGTCGCTCAATTGCAGGCCGAACTTGCGGAGCACGGCTTTGCCGATCTGCGGCAGTTCGACCGTTGCCTGAACCTGCTGTCGCGACAAAAACCGCACGGCGTCGTCCTCGCTGATCGGCCGTTGCAAGCCGGCCACATCGGCGCACAGCTTTGCCAAGGAAGCGAGCAATCGCGGGGCAGGCTCGGTGAGACCCTCGGCCAAGCGCTCCGCCGCGGCCGGCGTGAGGCGAATCTGCCACAGTTCCGCCATTGCCCGCAGTAGGGCGTGGCGGGCCGCTTCGGCCGGC
>JBGTJT010000180.1:0-17027 GCA_041744995.1 Pirellulales bacterium
TCACCGTGGTCGACGTGGGGACGGAGTTCGGCGTCGAGACGCATCCGGGGGGAACCGAGGTCGGCGTCTTCCAGGGTCGGGTCGAAGTGGAATATCCTGCGGCGGCCGATGCATCGCGCCGGACGATCGTGGTGGATGCCGGTTCCGCCGTGGCGGTCGATGCGGCTGGCGATGTGCGGCACGTTTCGAGCAGGCCCCGGCGGTTCACCCGCACGGCGCAACTGCCGCGGACGATCGAAGTCGTCTCCTACGAATATCAGCCCGGAGCGCTGGGCGCCCCGGAGGCCGAATACCTTTGGCCCGACACTGACGGACGAGAATTGATCAATCGCAAGCTGGCCGGGGTCGACTTTCGCGATCCGCAGTGGGTTGGTTTTCCGGACGAGAGCCTGACGTTGGATAAACCGCATCCGCTGATCACGTTCGATTTTGGCCAGCCGGTCGACGTGCGTGAGGTCTCCTGCGTTTACTTGCACAGCCACGGAGTGCCGCTGCAACAGGCCGGCGGATCAATCACCGCGCCGGAAGAGGTGTGGATCTCGGCCAGCGACGACGGCGTCCACTACAGCGAACCGGTGAAGTACACCCCGTTCGACCAGCGCCCGGGCAACGCGGTCCGCCTGGCAACAATCCCCTTGGAGGAAGTCTCAGGCCGTTTCGTGCGGCTCGATTTTCGTAACAGCTCGCAGTGGACGTTTCTTAGTGAAGTTACTTTTTTAGGCAGCCAGTAGCGATTGGCGTTAACAATAAAACCACCGCAGCCGCTCATCGGCTGTCACACATTTGGAGTCCTATCTCATGCGAATGTTATCCATCGTTTTATTTTCCGGCATAGTGACGACTTGGGCGATCACCGCGCAGGGAGCGATCGTAGCAATAGGTGAAAATTCCGCTTCGGCGGCGAGCAGTGCCACAGCGGCGACGTACACTCCGGGCATCTCGAGTAGCGACCTCATTCAGGCTGGTTCTGCGAGTTTGGCTAGCTCCGTGCGGACGCCTACCCCGTACTTCGAAACGGCAACGCTCAATGACGGCTTAGGGCACACTGTGGCCATCGCACGGGGCACGTACCTGCCGGCAACTTTTAGTGGCGGCCGACTGCCCGCGACCTACACCTACAACTTCACAGACAACCCAGACGGCTTCGGCTACCGGATCGATTCGATCACGTCCTTTGCCGGATGGAATGAAAATGGCTCCGCCCTGGCGAATCAGAAGTATGAACTGCTGGTGCGAGAGCGGGGCAGTTCCGCCTTTACATCGCTGGGTACGTATGAATATTCGCCCTTCAACAATAGCAATCCCAATGCGGCCGGCGCAACCAAACTGACGCTTAGCGACGATGGAGGCAAGCCGCTCGCTAAGGAAGTCGCCGCCGTGCGGTTCGTGTTCCAGAGCCACGGCTTCAGTAATGTCAATGCTTCGGTTGACGGCACCGTATACTACGAAGTGGATGTATTCGGTTCGGAGATCAAGAATCTGCTGGTCAATGGTAGTTTTGAAACACCTGCCCAAAGCGGCTTTGCGAATCGCACTGGATCGGCGATTCCAGGTTGGACCATCACGGGCACCGCTACACAAGTTAATGGAACCTTTGGTACCGTCGCGGCCCATGGAGCGCAATGGCTGTCCCTGGAGAACACGGGGCATCCCCAGGAAACGTGGCAAGCATTAGCCAAATACTCAATACGGTCCCCGGCTACATTTACGAATTGGTTTTCGACTATTCCGCGTTGGGCAACGACAGCGTAACGAATCCCTGGACGCTGACATACGCCATTGACGGCGCCGCCGACACCATCCAGATCGCCAATCCAGCCCAATTGACTTTGGCACCCTGGCAGCAGCACCGAGTCTTGTTTACCGCGACGGGAGCAACGACCGAGATTTCCTTCTTGGGACAAAGTCAGGTCACAGGCTTCTACGGCCCCGCCATCGACAATGTCGCCGTGTTATTTGTAGTGCCCGAGCCAACAACTTATGGTTTGATGCTGATCGGCGCCGCTGGACTATTCGTCCTCTGCAGAAGGCGTTCAGCCAAATGAGTTTGCCCTCTCAATCTAATGTAAATCGGATGAACAAGCCGCTGGCCAATGGCATGGTTCGCCAACGCCACGGCTTTACGCTCGTAGAACTGTTGGTCGTGATCGCCATCATCGGAATCCTGATCGCCCTGCTCTTGCCGGCGGTGCAGGCGGCGCGCGAGGCGGCGCGGCGGTTGCAATGCTCCAACAACGTCAAGCAGCTTGGCCTGGCGATGCACAACTATCACTTCACGCACGGCAAGCTCCCCTACGCCGCCTCGCATTGGGGTCACGGCGGCTGGGTGAAGATGACGTTGCCGTTCATCGAGCAGGGGGCCATCTCTGACCGCTGGGACAACTCCAAGCTCTATTCCTCCGAGCCGAACACTTCGCTCTGCCGCATTCCCCTGTCCACCCACATGTGTCCCAGCGACTCGCACACCACCAGCTCCTGGGGTGGAATCGATTACCGCATGGCTAATTTCAATTACGCCGTGAATCTCGGCAACACCTCGGTGTATCGCGTCTCGCCACTCAACGGCGTGACATTCAAGGGCGCTCCGTTTCACTACGAGGAAGCGGCGAATAACTCCGGCATCGTCTCGCACAGTTTTGCTTCCATTCGCGACGGTACCAGCAATACGCTGATGTTCGCTGAAGTGCGGCAAGCGCCCGACGCGCTGGCGACCGACCCCACGCGCAAGGACCTCCGCGGGCTGATCTGGTACGGGCATCATACCGGCATTACCACGCATCAGTTGCCCAACACAAGTGTGCCGGACTACGTCCAGAGCGGCTGGTGCCCCAGGCCGGCCGAAGCGGCCCAGATGCGGATGCCGTGCGCGACCGAATCGGCGCAGTCGGGCGGCGCGACGCCCAAGAACCTTTCCGCCCGCAGCGTCCACCCGGGCGGCGTTCAAGTCGGCCTGTGCGACGGCTCGGTGCGGTTCGTCTCCGACAGCATCCAACTATCGACGTGGCGCAACCTCGGTAGCATGAATGACAACGAGGTGCTGGGCGCATGGTAGATAGCGTAATTCCCGTGTCGCGGATCGCGGGGCTATTGGCACTGGCCGCGATCGGACTGGCGACCGGCTGCGGCGGCGAACCGGTGCATGAAGTCTCCGGCACCATCACGCTCAACGGCCAGCCGCTGGAACAGGGGCAAATCTTGTTCGCCGACGCCGCCGGCGCAGCCGACACGGCGCATAGCGAAATCATTGCAGGCCGCTACGCGGTGGTAACGGCCGCCGGGCAAAAGCAGGTGCGGATCACCGCCCCCACGGCTACCGGTCGCACGCGGGAGGAAGGGATGGGTGTGATGGTGGCCGAAACAATCGAGCAGATCCCGGCCCGCTACAACACGCAAACCGAGTTGGTCGTCGAGATCGCCGCCGGCGACTCGAACGTCCACGACTTTGCGCTGGTTGCCCCCTAGCGAAGGGGCAGTTCAAGAACAGTTTCGGTATTTGCGGGTTCTAATTTGAACAGGAGGAAACGAAGGGAACAGAGAAAATAATGAAATGAATTCTCAGTTGTCTCCTTTTCCCTCAGTTGGCTCGCACAAAATGATCGTAGTTACGTCCGAAACCGAATGTCGGTCTAGCGTGTCCTACGTGTTTTGCCCTAGATTGCTTCGTCGGGGCAGTTTGCATTGACGCCTGACTGATCCTGACAAAGAACTCATTTTGAAATTTCAATCGACACTTCAGGCAACAGAGCAGATCAGAGTCAACAGAGTGTGCATTTCTCCGTTCTCTTCGTTTCCTCCTGTTCAAATACCGAAGTTAATTTTGAGGCATCCCTGCGGCGATCATCGTTTCCACAGGATGGTGTTGGCTCTTACCTTGCGGACGATTGTGTAGCCGCCGCGGAGCATCAGGTCGATCAGGTCGGTCTTCCAGATGTCGCGATTGGAGTGTTCGATAACCGCGCACCGCGGCCACAGCTCCCGGGGAGCCGTCTCGAAGAACGGTGCCAGCGCCTGGTCCTCGGTGCCTTCGATGTCGATCTTCAGCGAAGCGACCTGCCGCACATCCTGTTCGATCAGAATGTTCCACAACGTCTGCCCGGTGACGCTCACCTCGGTTCCCTCTCCATGTAGGGCAATCAGGCTGCCCGTTCCCATGGATAGCCCAAAGGTGAGCTTGTGCCGGCCAGGCTCAGCCACGCAATATGGTATCGCGGTTACGAGTGGGCCGAATTCGTTGGCCTCGATATTGAATTGCAACCGCTCGTAGACGATCGGATTCGGCTCGATGGCGATCACCCGCGTGCCGCGGGCAGCCACGTCGAGCGCGTAGTAGCCGATGTTCGCGCCGATGTCGACGAACACACCGCCGGCGCGATTCGCTTTGTGCAGGTAACTCAATTCCCGCGAGTCGTAAAAGGAGGCGAACAGCACCCTGGCGGCCGGCGTGTTGTCGCGGAAGTCGAGCCGATATTTAACGCCCCGCACCTGCACGTCGACCGGCCGATCTCCGCAATGCCGCCGCCAGGCCCCTTCGATGACCTTCTTCAGTTTGCCGCGCCCCGCGCCGGCGGCAACGAACCGCCGCAACGTCCGTCCCGGCAGGCCGGGCTGCATGATTCCCCACGAGTCGGCGCCGCTAGCAGAGATTTCGCTCATGGTGTTTGAGCCTTTCGAAGCAATCCGGAGTTGACCTTGCGCTCAATCGAGCCTTTCGACGGGGTGAAATCTAGGAATAATCTCCTGTTGCTGTCAATACATAACCGTCGCGCCTTGGGAGAATAGAGAGAATCGCGAAAGCAGCTTATCCGGGGAATTGCATGACAGCAGAACAGCCAGGAGTTAGAATGCCACTAACATAAGACAACCCGGCGGCGTTGGGCTGCCATGTTGCCGTCTAAAGTGGACGGCGGATCATCCGTATCGCTAGCACAGTCGCCAAGGTAGCCATTCCGAGATGCACTCAATTCGTACCATGCTCGTGGCGGCGATGTCAGCCTTTGCTGCACAGGCAATCTCCTTGCAACCGGTGAGCGCCGAGCCAGCCTCGCGTCCCAGCATTGTGTTGATTCTGGCGGACGACCTCGGGTACGGCGATGTGCAATGCTATAACCCGGACTCGAAGATCCCCACGCCCAACCTCGACAAGCTGGCCGCTGCCGGCATGCGATTTACCGACGCCCACAGCGGAGCGACCGTCTGCACGCCTACTCGCTATGCGTTGCTGACCGGGCGGTTGGCCTTTCGGACCGGCTATGGCGGCGTGTTCACCGGAGTCGGCGGGCCATGCCTGATCGAGGCGGACCGCCCGACCCTAGCCTCGATGCTCAAGCAGGCCGGTTACGCAACCGCCCTGTTCGGCAAGTGGCACGTGGGACTGACGTTCTTCGACGAAAACGGCAAAGCGATCCGCGCGGGCGGAGTGGAAGGAGTCAAGCAAGTGGACTACTCGCGGCCGATTCCCGATGGACCGATCCACCGCGGCTTCGACCAGTTCTATGGAACCGCCTGCTGCCCGACGACCGACTGGCTCTATGCCTACATCGACAACGATCGCATTCCTGTGCCGCCGACCAAGCTGCTCGATCAAGACGCGTTGCCCAACCATCCCTATTCGCACGACAACCGCCGCGGGCTGCAGGCGGAAAACTTCGATCTGGAACAGGTCGATCTGGTGTTCCTGGAAAAGAGCCAACAGTTCATGCGGTCGCATCGCCAGCGGAATCCCGATCAGCCGTTCTTTTTGTTTCACTCCATGCAGGCGGTGCATCTGCCGTCGTTTCCGGCCCAGCCGTTTCAAGGCAAGTCGGGAGCCGGTCCGCACGGCGACTTTATCTTTCAGATGGATTGGATCGTGGGCGAACTAATGAAAACCCTCGAAGAACTCCAGGTGGCCGACAACACGCTGGTCATCTTCGCCAGCGACAACGGCCCCGAGGTTCCCACGGTGTTGCGCATGCGGGCCGATCACCAGCACGACGGCGCGCGGCCGTGGCGGGGCGTGAAGCGCGATCAATGGGAAGGGGGCCATCGCACGCCGTTCATCGTTCGCTGGCCGGGCCAGACGCCGGCGGGCGCGACCAGCGATCAACTCCTCAGCCTGACCGACTTGTTCGCCACCTGCGCGGCGATCGTTGGGGCGGACGTCCCTGAGGACGCGGCCGAAGACAGCGTGAACATGCTGCCGGCGCTGCGGGGCGAAGCTGGGGAAGCGCCCCTGCGAGAGTACCTGCTGCAGCAGACGATGTCCGGCCGCCATTTGTCACTGCGTTACGGCAAGTGGAAGTATCTCAACCACCAAGGCTCCGGCGGCAACAACTACGAAAAAGACGGCCGCTGGGGAATGAAGCCGTACGCTTTGCCCGAGAAGGACCCGCACGCACCAGGTCAGCTTTACGATCTCGAAGCCGACCCCGGCGAGACGAACAACCTGTACTCGGCCGAGCCGCGAATCGTCGAGAAGCTGTCAGGCAAACTACAAGAGTTTGTCGAAACGGGGCGATCGGCGCCCGCGGTGCGTCATGAATGATTGGGTAGCGGAATTCGCCAGAATTCCGAGGCGCTCCAGTTAACTTCGAGGCAACGGAACCGCTACGTGAACCAAGCGGTGATGTTTTAGAAATCGCTCAAAAATTACTTTGGCATTACTTCGCCAGACGCCGCGACTCTAGGGAACGAATTGAACAGAAGGAAACGGAGAGAACGGAGATTCTCTGTTGCCTCCTTTCCACTCTGTTTACTCCAGGTTGTCTCCCGGTAGAATCGGTCGGCTTACGAAGCCGGTCAGCTTGGTCTCGTTATAATTCATCAGTAGTTTCAACGGTATATCTATCAGCTTCATTTAGGTGAGCAATTCCGCACTGTGGATTGGCAGGATTGTTTCCACCGCTTTGGCTTCCACAAGCAAACATTAATTAACGAGCGTTCAGGTAACAAAGGGCACAAAGAGAACAGAGACTTCAATCCTCCGTTTTCTCTGTTGCCTTCTGTTCAAACAAGTTCTTCTTGAGCCGATCCTAAGCTTCTCGTCGCCAAACGGAGCCTGATGTTTACCACTCCACGGTCAGCAGTCGCGGCTGGTCGCTGCGGATCGGCTGCGATTTCTTTTGGCCTGCCAACTCCAACTCGACGGTAAGTTTCTGGTCGACGGGCACAACCGCCGTGAGGTGGTCGTTGGCGTCGAACCGCTCGTCCTTCGTTTGTCCCTCGAACAACAGGCCGCCGTCGGCATCGCGGAGCTTGAGCTTGACCGCTCGACGCTCGCCGTCGTCGCCCAGCACGCGAAACATGAGTTGCACATGCCCTGGCGGGACTGGTTCGGCCTGATCGACATAGCGGTCGGTCACATTGACCGCGTACACGTAGTCGGCGTTGGGATTCCAGACCAGCGGAAAACGTTGCGGCGTGCGCCGGTAGCTGACCGCGTAGATCGCGTGCGGCAGGCTGTCGCGCTGCGCCTGCGCCGCCCGGCCGACAAACCATGCGCGGTTCAATGTATCGCCCGTCGGTTCGGCGGCGCCGGTGAAGTGCCAGCCGTCGTCCCAGATTTCCACCCAGGTGTGGTTGCCGCTGCCGTCGGACCACAACGGCGTGCCGACCAGTCGGGCGGGCACTCCGACGGCGCGGCAGGCGTCGACCAACAGGATCGACAAACCGGTGCAGCTTGCCAGTCCCGCTTCGATCGACTCGTAGGAGCTTTGATCCGCCTTGGGCCGCTTGGTCGAGTAGCGGACCTTGACCATCTCAAAAATCTTGTTGTTGAGCGTGGCTGCCGCGGCGGTGGGGGTCTTCGCATCCTTGACCAAGGGGCCAAACCGCTCGTAAAAATCCTTGCGCCACCGGTCGCGGCGTTCATTCACGCTGGCGTAAGGCAGCACGTAGTTGAGAAACACCTCCTCGGGCAGCGTCTCCTTCCAGGCCGCCGACGCGCGGGCGCGGTAGGCGTAGGCCACATGCTCCCGCAGAAACTCCGCCGACAGGCTCTTGAGATCCCCGCCCGGCATGTGGGCGATCAGAAACCGCAGGCCCGGCTGTTCGGCCACCGGCGTCTGGGCCAGCGCCTGTTCCAACTCCGCTCGGTTGTCGCCCGCCCGGTCCAGCGCCGCCTCGATGTCGGCCGGCAGCAGGTTATCCGCCAAGGCGACGGAATGAATCGAGCACACCAACAGCGAAGCCAGGGCCAATCGAAGCATGATGCATTTCTCTCCAGCGGAAGGAGTGTAGGTGCGATCAAATTCCCATCGTACCATGAACGGTGGCAGCAAAAGTAGGATGGGGCTGGGCTGCGCAAAAGGCGGTGTTCTGACTGAAGTTAATTTACCCTGTTTTTGTTCCCGCCGTGAGAGCGGAGTAATGACGAATGTCGAAATCCGAATGACGAAGGAATGACGAATCCCGAATGACGAACGATGGCGACCTGGTCATCGGGCAGACGTATTAGAACACCACATTCTTCCTCATTCGACATTCTGGTTTCTTTCGTCATTCGTGCTTCGACATTCGTCATTTTCAATTCGACGGTCGGAACAAAACCGTTTGACATCTCAACTCAGTGACACCTCATTTTTGCGCAGCCCATCCTACCTGCCTACGCCAACGTCACGCTGCTATCCAGGTACACATCCTGGATCATGTGCAGCAGTTCGATTCCTTCGCTCATCGGCCGCTGGAACGCCTTGCGGCCGGAGATCAGGCCGATGCCGCCGGCCCGCTTGTTGATGATCGCCGTGCGGGCCGCCTCGGCGAAGTCGTTCGCTCCGCTCGCCCCGCCCGAGTTGATCAACGGCGCCCGCCCCATGTAGCAATTGGCCAACTGGTAGCGGGTCATCTCGATCGGATGATCCCCGGGCATCAGCTCGCTGTACACCTTGGGGTGCGTCTTGCCGAATTTCAGCGCGTTGTAACCGCCGTTGGTCTCCGGCAGTTTTTGCTTGATCATATCGGCTTCGATCGTCACCCCCAGGTGGTTCGCCTGCCCGGTGAGATCGCCGGCGACGTGGTAGTCGGCCTCCTTCGTCTTGAAGGCGGGATTGCGGGTATAGCACCACAACACGGTGGCCATGCCGAGTTCATGCGCCATCGAGAATGCCTGGCTCACTTCTTGAATCTGCCGGGTCGCCTCGTCGCTGCCGAAGTAGATCGTCGCCCCCACGGCCGCGGCGCCCATGTCCCACGCCTGCTGCACGTCGGCGAACATGATCTGGTCGTACTTGTTGGGATAGGTCAGCAGTTCGTTGTGATTGATCTTCACGATGAACGGAATTCTGTGGGCGTACTTCCGCGAGACGGCGCCCAGCACGCCGAGCGTGCTTGCCACGGCATTGCAGCCCCCTTCGATCGCCAGCCGCACGATGTTTTCCGGATCGAAGTAAACCGGATTCGGCGCGAAGCTGGCCCCGGCCGAGTGCTCGATCCCCTGGTCGACCGGCAAGATCGACATATAACCGCTGCCACCCAGGCGGCCGTGATCGAGCAGCGACTGAAAGTTCCGCAGCACGACCGGCGAGCGATCGTTCGGACCCATGCAGCGGTCGACAAAGTCAGGCCCGGGCAGGTGCAGCAAGTCGGCACTGAATCCCTTGGCCTGGTAGGAAAGCAAAGCCTCCCCTTCGTCCCCCAGCATTTCAATCCAACGAGAGTCTGCCATCGTGCTGCTCCAAGTATCAGAGGAACGAAAATCCTGCCGCCGCGCGGGGCCAGCCAGCCTTCATTGTTACGCTTTTCGCCGGGGAATCTCCAGTGGCAACGGAGATGCCGCCGCATGTTTTTTGCGAAGAGGCTAGCGGGAGGCTGAGTAGCTTGGCCCCCTGGGCCGAGCGAGGCACGAGGGCTCTGTCGCAGACGAGTAGCCATAGTCGCGAAGAATTCGTCGCAAGTCGGTGGGGAAATGAAACGCCAAGAGATTTCTCGGCGGCATCCAGTGTCGGATCGGGTTCCGGCAGGTGGCCACGAAACCAGCGAGAATTGTCTTGGACAAATTGACGAAAGGCGTTCATTGAGGCCTTTGCCAAACAACGTCAGGGTTCACGCGCCGCCGGTTGATTTTGCGATTTGACAAGACGTTTTGGCAGTTGGGTGCAACGCCGAGTTATGCGGTGAGCCGCAGTGTGTTGTTACGCTACCAAAATCTCCACCACGGCTTAATCGATGGGTGTTTTCGGAGGCCACCTTCGCCGTCGGGAATCCAAACTGTGCCACGCAGTGAGCTAACGTCAAAGAATCCGCATTGATGCTTGCCTGCTATCGCGTGCACTGTTGAATATGCTGTTTCGGTCTGCGACCATGCGAAGCCGGCATATATCATCGCATTTCCGCAACTGTAATCAGTTATCTTCGGTGAATCTCCCTCTGCTTTGAGTGGACCGTTCATTGGGGGAAAGGTCTTTATCAATTCGCCAAAGAAGTCTGATAGACAAGGAGATAGATTTGCGGGATCGTTGTAACCAAGGTCTTTCGACCAAGTCGTCTGCTCCTGATACCACTCAAGAAACTCGCTAAGGTCTACTGGCGCGAGTTTCGGATCAAATACAGCCAGATCGTAGCTCATGTCGGACCGCATACTTGTTTTTATCGCGCACCGTATATCATTATCGAGGCGCGCCGGTGCATGTTTACGCGCAGCTCCGTCAATCCGGATTCTACTCGGAAGCTGAGGAGGTGCAAAGCTTTAGATTTGCGTTGGCGGGTACCGCCCTATAAACAACGGGGCTCGTAGGATGCGCCCGTCGGAGTCGAGCAACAGTGGGGACCAGCGGCGTGAGCGACTGCTGGACGCTTTCCAGCGAACGGCCTGAGCAGGGCGGCGTTTGGTTTGTACCGCGACTCACTCGCTTGCGCTTCGTGCTTGTATCGCTACCAGCCGTGCCAGAACGACATTGAGAACCGCGGTTCGGGGTGGCGGCGATGATGGTGGCGATGGTGATGGTGGTGATGCCACGGCCGGCCGACGAAGAACGGCATGCCGAAGTGGATCGACGGCTCGACCACCACGGCCGGCGGCGGCGGTTCGACCAGGACCATGGCCGGCTGGGCGCGGCCGCCTTGCATCGCCTGCAGCACGCGATCGCTGACGCCGTTGGCCTTCAGGTCGATCAACGCCGCCGGCGTCACGTCGAACGCCGTCGGCTGGGTTTGCATGGTGCGGATGATCGTATCGTCCGACAGCCCGTTGGCCGACATCGAGATCACGTCGGTGTTGTTCAACGGCGTGGGCAGCGGCACTTGGGTGGCCGGGACGTTCGGATGCAAACTGTGGCAGCCGCAGAACAGCAGTGCGGCCGTGGCAGTCGCTAGCGAGGCGACTGCACGAAAGTGCGGAATTCGGCCCATTCTCGGGCTCCTCAATCGGTGGGTCGTGCGGGTACGGCGCGCGTGCTGCTCCGCGCGAACGGGTCGGGGTTGCGGAGAATAAAGGCGGGGCGGGAATCGGTCAAGAGAGATTTTCGAAAGCGGAGGGCGGAAAGCGGAAAGCCGCGCAAGCGGATGAAAAACCACCCATTGTACGCCAATCGCATCCGCGGCTTTCCGCTTTCGGCTTTCCGCTCTCGGCTTCCTTGCCCCTCCCCAACCGCCGCCAATCCCGATATAAATGGTAAAGAAGCCGCCTGCGGTGCAAAGAAAAAGTAGAGGGCCCTTGCTCGCCGGGACAAGGACCCTCTCAGTTGGCTGTCCGAATCAAGCTTGCGCTTTCTCCGGAGACCCACAGCCGTAGGTAGTCTATCGGACGGAAGTTGCGCGGAACTTTACCCCGGCATCCGCAATGCCGCCCGGTTCGACGGCGGCGACGGATGGAAGCCGTCACAATCCGACCAATCGTAATCGACCGAACCCTTGCGGTTCTGGTTTCGCCAATCGAAACTCCCACCCCGCGGATCCCGCACTGTCATGAGCGCACCGCCCGCCAAACTCGCCTTGGAAGATGGAACCGTGTTCGCCGGCCAATCGTTTGGCGCCGCCGGCGAGGTCGACGGCGAGGTTTGTTTCAACACCTCGATGACCGGCTACCAGGAAATACTGACCGATCCGAGCTATCGCGGACAGATTGTCGCGATGACCTATCCGCATATTGGCAACTACGGCATCAACGAGGAAGACCTGGAAAGCGGCAAGGCGCATTTGGCCGGGTTTGTCGTCCGCGAGAACGCCCGGCGGATGAGCAACTTTCGCTCCACCGGACCGCTTGAGGATTTTTTGAAAAAATGGAACATCCCGGCGATCAGCGGAATCGACACCCGGGCGCTGGTCCGGCGGCTTCGCATTCGCGGGGCGATGAAGGGGGTGCTGTCGACGGTCGATCTCGACGACCAAAGTCTGGTCGGCAAGGCCCAAGCCAGCCCCGGGCTGGTCGGCCGCGACCTGGTCCGCGAGGTGATGCCCCTGCAGTCGGCCCCCTGGAGCGAACAGCTTAGCCCCTGGGCGCGGTTCAAGGCCGGTCCGCCGATTGACGCGGCCGGCAACTGCGATATCTCGGCTGCGCCGAACGGCAAGCACGTCGTGGCGCTCGATTACGGCATGAAGTGGAACATCCCTCGGCACCTGGCCAACCAGGGCTTTCAAGTCACCGTGATGCCGGGCAACGTCACCGCCGACGACATCCTGGCGCTGGACCCCGACGGGGTGTTCCTCTCCAACGGTCCCGGCGACCCCGAACCGCTTGGCTACGCGGTGGAGACGATTCAAGGGCTGCTCGGCAAAAAGCCGGTGTTCGGCATCTGCCTGGGACATCAACTCCTCTCGCTGGCTTGCGGCGCCAAGACGTTTAAGCTCAAGTTCGGCCACCGCGGGGCGAACCAGCCGGTGCAGGATCTTTCGACCAGCAAAGTGGAGATCACCTCGCAGAATCACGGCTTCGCCGTCGACGAAGCTTCGCTGCCGGCCGACCTGGAAGTAACGCACCGCAATCTGAACGACCAGACCATCGAAGGGGTGCGGCACAAGCGATTTCCCGCCTTCAGCGTTCAATACCACCCCGAAGCCTCGGCCGGACCGCACGATAGCGCTTACCTGTTCGATCGGTTTCGTGAAATGGTCGGGTAGTTTATATGCTGGCGTCTTGGGAGCAGTAGCAAACTTCAAGCCTTACCCCGAGAATCGCCCCATGAGCAAGCTTGTTTTTAACGCCAACGATCGGCCGACTTTGGGCGTCGAGCTGGAGCTGGCCCTGGTTCGCGAGCAGGACATGGCGCTGGCCAGCAGCATTAGCGAATTGCTGGAAAAGCTGCCCACCAGCGAGGTCCAGTGCTACAAGCCGGAGCTTATGCAGTGCTGCATCGAGATCAACACCGACGTTTGCGATACGGTCGATCAGGCGGGCGAGGATCTGGCGGCGAAGTTGGCCGTTGTCGAATCGGCTGCCGACGCCTTGGATCTGCGGCTGTGGTGGGGCGCCACGCACCCGTTCTCTCACTGGATGGATCAGCACGTTACGCCCGACGACCGCTATCTGGGTTTGGTTAACCTGTTGCAGGAGATGGCGCGGCGGCTGATCACCTTTGGGTTGCATGTTCACGTGGGGGTCGATTCGGGCGATAAGGCGGTCATGATCTGCGACCGCATCATGCAGCATCTGCCGACTCTGCTGGCGCTCTCCTGCAGCAGTCCCTATTGGGAAGGACGCACAACCGGCCTGCAATCGCACCGCTCCAAAATCATGGAAGGTTTGCCGACGGCCGGCCTGCCGACCTTGATGCGCAATTGGAGCGAGTACGTTTGGCTGATCAACCACATGGTCGACACAGGCTTTATCAATACGATCCGCGAGATCTGGTGGGACGTCCGCCCGCACCATAACTTCGGCACCGTCGAGGTGCGCGTTTGCGACATGCCGGGCAACTTGCAGGATTCACTCGCACTGGCGGCGCTGATCCAGTGCCTGGTCACGGCCTTGTCCGAGGACATCGACCAAGGGGCCTACCAGCACGACTGCCATCCGATGATGGTACGGCAGAACAAGTGGCGCGCCGCCCGGTTCGGCATGCAGGCCGAACTGGTCGACAGCTACACCTATGAAGTGCAGCCGATGCAACTGGTCGTCGAAAACCTGGTCGAGCGGCTCCGCCCCAATGCGGAAGAGCTGGGCTGCTGGCAGCACCTGGAGCACACGCTCGAGATGGTTGCCAGTCCCAGTTGGGCCGACCGCCAACATACCATTCTGGACGAAACCAATGACCGGGCGGAAGTGGTGCGGCAACTCACCGCGCTGTCGCGGGTCAGTCCTAAAAGCTGATAGCTGATAGCTGATAGCTGATAGCTGACAGCCAGCGATGCCCCATCAATCAGCTATGCCCTTCGTCGAAAATTGGAACTACTGATTCTCAGACTAAAAAGCGTTCCAGAATAAACCACGGATATCACTGATATTAAAGGACGATTTCTGTCTGTTATCCGAGCAATCCGTGCCATCCGTGGTTCTACTGCACTGAGTCGTCGCTGGCCCCGCCGCACCGCGGCGATTAGGAGAGCGTGACGTCTTGCAGGTAGGTGTTCAGGTCGCGGCGAAGCTGCTGTTCCTGCTCGGCCAGTTGCTTGATCTCTTCTCGCAGCGCTTCCATGGAGTCTTCCTGTTCGGTGAACTTTTCCAGGTAGCGGCGATACAGATCGCTGTCGCGCGGCACCTTGTCCATGTTCTGGCGAATGCGGTTCTGGTCCTGTTCGATGGCAGCGATCTGCCGCTCTTTCTCCTGCCGTTGGCGGACGACCTTGTCAATTCCGTCCTTCCGCTTGACCACTTCCTCCAGCGCCGCTTTCACCTCGTCGCTGATGATCTTGGTTCGCAGGTAGTAGACGATGGTGTTGTCGTCGATGTTGGTCAGCGCGATCGACTGCGAGGCGGTTCGCTCCTCGCGGATGGTGAACTTCTTCGGCTCGCCCGGTTCGGCGTCGACGGCGAAGCGATACAGGTCGCGGGTTTTTTCGGCCGGCTCCTCCGGCTCCTTTAGTTCCCATTGGGAATCGAACGGGTACTCGATCAGCACCTTCTTGGCCGCTGCGTTGGAGTTCTTGATGGTGTACTCCCGGCTGCGGAAGTACTTGCGGTCGGTAATCAGATTGCCGCGGACGATCTTCACGCTCACCAACTGCTCCGGCGCGCCCTTGGTCTCGAAACTGACCTCGGTGTTCAAGTCCATGGCGTAGCTCAGCAGCCGCTCGCTGCCGGCGGCGATGTCGCTGATCTTGGCGTCGCCGGCGTAGATGCCGCCATCGAACACGGTGATCGGGCCTTGCATCAGGTGCAAGCCAGTGGTGTTCTGCATTCGCAGGCCGTTGAGCGGGTGCTTGGGATGGGTGTTCTCGTTGTAAATGGCGAGCTTTTCCCCCTCGATCTCGCTGTTGACGATCGGCAGCATGGCCGACCGCTGACGCTCCAGCGAGACAGGCGTGCCGATCACGTACTCGAACAACTCGCCCACGTCGCCGCCGGCCGCCGCCGACTGCACCCCTTGCTGTAAATTGAAGCTGCGGCGATCGTCCATTTCCGCCTCGGCCGCGTAGCCGTACGCTGCGTCTGCGGGAGGCGCCGACGGCGCAGGGGCACCGGCCAACCGGCTTTCCCGCTTTGTCATCTCCTCGGCAAGTTCCCGGCCGCGTTGGTTCGCCATGCGGGCGAATTCATCCGCCTTACCGGCCAGATCCTGGTCGTAGGTCTTCGGCCGGAGCGAGGCGTATAGATCCAACTGTTCCAACGGACGCGGCACGTAGAGCGGTTCGTACAGGTCCATCATGAACGAGATCGGCCGGCCGCTGACCAGCGTCAGCCGCACGTCGTCCCAGTCGTTGTCGGTGGTGTTCTCGACGATCGCCCAGCCCTGCAGGAACGGCTTGCCTTCCTCGTCGAGCACCAGGCGATAGGAGGTCTTCCAGACCGGCGACTCCTGGATGTAGCCCACGCGAACCTGCCGGTCCCCGTTGCCCAGGAACTTCAGCCCCACGGTCTTCTTGTCGGTGTCGTGGCTTTGGGCCAGCACGGTCAGCGCCTTGTTGAACTCCGCCTGCAGGTCTTCGTTGAGAAAGCGGATGCGGCCCACGTCCGCCAGCGAGACGCTCCGCAGCCCCTCGGGCGTCAGCAGGTTCACGAATTCCTGCTCGACCGTCTGGTCTTCACCAATGCGGATCTCGCGGGTCTCGACGCTGACGATGATGCCGGTGATGTTGTCCACCGCCTGCACCTCCACCCGTTCGCCGCGAACCTGCCGCAGCAGCGCCGCCATCGAGGGATCTTCGGTCAGATCGATGGCGAAGGTCTTGAGCGTGCGGGTGATGGGATCTTTCGAGCCGTAGGTGACCGTGGAAATCGTGCCGCCGTCGAGATCCCGCAAGACCATGCTCTTGAGCAGGTCGTTGATCTCGTCGACGTCGAACTTGAGCGTCACATCCGCGTTGCCGGTTACCTGGCCTTCATGCTGATAGAACCCAACGCCGGAGTTGAACAGCACGACTTTCTTGATCGGCAGCGTCGCGTCGTCGTCGTCTTTCATGGGTTGATCTTTCTCCGCGGCATCGCCGTTCTGGGCGAAACTTGTCAGCGGCGCTGCAAACAGCATCACCAGGGCAAAGCAGGCCACGGTCAGCAGGGGTCGGTCGAGCAAGTTGGGTCGGTTCATCGTACGCCTCGCGAGGATCGAATATACAGGAATTGCCGTTGGTTGTCAGAAAAGCAGCATAGCACGGGCCGCCTCGGCCCGCGGGGTGCGAACCGAGCCACGCCGGCATCACAACTGAGAAACCATACCTTACAGACGACGCGACCCCGCGAATCGTTCCATCGATGCGGGAGAATTTGCCGAATTGGTCACCCTTCCGCCGTCTGAGGCAAAAACCTTCTCCCCACGGAGGCCTGTGAAAAAGTCGCCATCGAACATCAGCCGGAAGGCGCTAGCCTCCGGTTGGCGCTGCAAAACCGGCCGCTAGTGCCACAAACTGGAATTCCTATGCCACTAGAGCGAGGATTTGCTGAGTCTTTGTAATCTTCCCAGTTTCACGCCAAGTTCTGGGGCGTTGGGTGGTTGTTGTTTCGATGGGTCGTCCTGTGTAGGTCC
>JBGTJT010000181.1:0-8326 GCA_041744995.1 Pirellulales bacterium
CGCCAGTTGCCGGGCCGTGAGGTCGCGCTGGAGTTCGAGTTGGCGGGCCGTGGCGTCGTAGGCGGGGCCTTCTCGTTCCTCGGCCTCCAGCCGCGCCGCAAGTTTCTGCAGCTCCGAGACGATCGCCGTCCGCCTGGCCAATTGCGCGGCGTCCGCCGACGCTGACGGCGGCAAAACCGCCAACTGATTGCGCTGGTCCGCGATCTCCCGTTTCAAGGTGGCGATCGCCCGAGGCAACTCCGCCTTGCGCGCGTTCCGCCGTTGCTGCTCCCCCTCCAGCTTGGCCAGCGATGCGCGCGTCTCCTCCAACTCGGCTTGGTTTTTCGACAGCAGAGATTCCAATTCGGCGGTCGTTGCTCCATCGGGCAGGCTGATCCGTTCCGATGCGAGCGCGGCGGAAAACTGCAGTTCGAGGTCGGCCACGGCCGCCGCCGCGGAATCAATCCGCGACTTGTATTGCTCACTCTGTTTGGCCAATTCGGCGGCGGACGCTAAATTCGCCTCCGCCAAATCGTAGGTTGCGGCCAACGCCGTTCGCTGTGCTTCGTCGAGCCCCTCGACGGCTTCCAGTTGCCGCCGCCGCTCGGCGATCAGCTCCGGAGTCAGTTCACGATAGGCAACCTCAACCGGCAGCAAGTCCGTACCCGGCGCCGGCGGCACAACGGGATCGTCCAACGGCGTCGTTTGGCCGGCGGCGACGGCGCAACAACCAAGGATTAGCCCAAGGCAACCGGCCCGCGCTAACGCGGCGGCCCAAGCAGAGTACAAACATTTTGCGGAGAACATCGCCAATCCCTTGGCTGGGCGTCAATTCGGAACAAGCGTCGGATATCTCCCCGGAGCGGGCAAGGAGAACCACCGTCGCTAGTCTAGCTGTGAGACCGCTCAATTCCAAAGTCCAATCGCAACTGCAGGTCGCTATCTTCGTCGGGATTGAGTTCCTTGAACAGCAGGCTCGGCTGGATCTCGTGGTTGTGCTGGTATTTGTCCGAGCAATAGGGCGTAAATTCGCCCGCGATCTCGTGGTAGAAAATTTGACAGATCGGCACGCCCGGATAGATGCGAACCGGTTGCACGGCAAACATCTCCAGCGTCCAGTAGCCGCAGAAGCCGACGTCGCCGAAGCCGGCGGTAACATGCACGAACAGACCTAGGCGGCCGACCGACGAACGTCCCTCGATCATCGGCACCAGGTTATGCGTTTCGGTTCGCTCCCGCGTGCGCCCCAAGTAAAGCTGATTGGGGCGGAGCGTCAGTCCCTCTGGGGGAATCTCCATCCGCCGGACACGGTTCGCCTTTCGCATGTCGAGCACCAGTTCCTCGTAAACCATCAACTCATCGTGCAGCGATAAGTTGTAACTGTTGGGATTCAGTTGCTTGCGATCAAACGGGTCGATGCGGATTTCGCTCCCCAGGCGCGACTCGATTTCCTGGCCGGACAATATCACAATACGCTCCTTGGTAAATAATCAAGCCACGCCGATCCGCGGGCAGAATTTCGCCAGCGTGCAAACCTCGCAGCGGGGCTTGCGGGCGATGCAGACCTGACGACCGTGCCAGATCATGCGGTGGCTAAAATCGATCCATTCCTTTTTGGGCAGCACCTGCATCAAATCCTGTTCGATGCGCTCGGGATCGGCCTGCTCCGTCAGCCCGAGCCGATTGCAGAGCCGACGGACGTGGGTGTCGACAACCACGCCGCTCGGTATACCGAACGCGGTGCCGAGCACCACGTTGGCCGTCTTGCGTCCGACGCCCGGCAAGGCGACCAGTGAATCGAGGTCTTGGGGAACCTCTCCCTTGTGCTGCTGGACCAACGCCTGACAGCAGGCCTTGATATTTTTCGCCTTGTTGCGAAAGAATCCGGCAGTCTTAACGTACTTTTCGAGCGTCGCCTGCCTGGCAGTGGCAAAATCTTCCGCGGTGTGGAATCTGGCAAACAACTCGGCCGTGACGAGGTTCACCCGTTGATCGGTACATTGTGCGGAGAGAATCGTGGCGATCAACAATTGCAGCGGGTTGGAGAAGTTCAGCGCGCATTCGGCGTCGGGATACTGCTTGCGCAAGCCGCGCACCACGCGGCCGGCTTGTTGCTTTCGCTCGGATTTATTAGGCGCGATCATCTTGTTCGTCCCAGGGATTGAGCTTTTCGGGTTCACGCGGTTCGCGACCGCCGCTGTGGGAGGCGTCGTCGGCGACGACCCGCGTCGGTGTGGCGGCACGGTCGTACAGCAGCGACAACCAGATCCCTCGGGCGTTCAGCAGCAATACCGCCGCCGCCGCCGCGGCCAGCATCCACTTGACTTGCAACAAGGCCGCCTCGTTTCGACTGTCTACAAACAACTCGACGCAAGTGTAAGGGAGATTGCTGACGTGCAGTTGGGTGTACGCCATCGATCCGGCGCCGGTGACGAAAAACTGCACCAGCACCGGCGCGGCAATGCCGGCCAGAAACAGCAACAGCGTCGTCAAAAATCCCAGAAACACGTTCACGGCGGCCACATGGTGAAGGCGCGTGATGAGCAATCGGTTCACGCCGAGAAAGATCACCAGATACATCCAGAGCACCCAAGCTAATTCGATCTGCTTTCCCAACTCAAAGGTGGCGGCGAACGGATTGCTCTGGTTCGACAGATTCAGGTATCCCAACGCAGTCACGACCAGCGGCACCGCCAGGAAATTCAACACGACGAACATACAACCGCTGGCCGGGCCAGGATTGAACCAGGCCGAACAGGCCCGGCCCAGCAGCGACTGCGGCAACTGTCGCCGCATGCGGGCGGAGAGTCGCGGCGATTCGGCCGTAATCATGCTGCCGGCAACGCCCCAGTAGATCGCAATCGGTATGATCGCCGCGATTATGGATTCCGGTTCATAATCAAAATGCAGGTTCGCGAAGGTCAGTCCGCCAAAGGTGATCAACGGCGGCAGCAGCAACGCCATGCGGATGCCGGTCGAACGGTTTTCCGAGTCGAAGGTAATCATCGCCTTGGCGCACATAAACAGGATCAGAAACAGGCTGGCGGCGTTGGCGAGAATCCAGCCGACGCCGAACCAGAATCCGAATTCACGCGCGGCGGACTCGAAGGCGCGTCCCTGGATCATCACCGCGCCGAAGCCACAGACGCACCACAACGCAAAGCAAAGTCCCACGATCAGAAAGACCTGCAACAGAATCTGCCAGTGTCGTTGCGAGGCGATGGTCGCCAGCAGCAGCGAGAGGATCGATAGCAGCGCCGAAGCTACCGTGACGTACAACAGAATCAAGCCGATGGTTACGATGTCGACGCCGGGCAGCAGGTAGGTGAAGGCGAGGCACGGCGACACCGCCGATAAGTACAGCATCATCTGCAACAGGGCGCTGCCCATCTTGCCACCGATAATCTGCCGCGGCGAGAGCGTGGTGATCGACAGCAGTTCGTAGGTGCCGTCCTCGATCTCTCCGGCCAATGAGCGAAACGCGCTGTACGGCACCACCAGAATCAGCGGAAAGGCCAACAACACGAAGTAGCCCATGAATATCACCAGCGACTGGCGCGGTGCGTCGGCGAAGTTTGCCGGATCGATCCAAACGCCGGCCAGCAGCGACCAAACCCAGACCAACGTCAGCAACAGCGCGAAAGTGATGCTGAACTGCTTGCTCTTGAGCGCCTGCCGCGCTTCCTTGACGAGGATCGGATTGAGATACTCGCCCAGTCTGCCGATCGTCTGTTCGATCGCGGCGAAACGAGACCCGCGATCTTGCTCGCCCACCGAGACGTCCTCAACCGCGATGGCCGTTTCCAGCGTACTCATTGGATGCGGTCCTTCGTCACGGTAAGAAAAACGTCTTCCAAGCTCTCAGTCCGCGACCCATAAGCGATGAGGCGAAAGTCGGCTTGAATCATCTCCTTCAATAAATCCGCCGCCGCTTCCAGGTCGCCGGCGTGATGGAAATGGATCAACTGCTTGTCGACCTTGATCTGGTCGACGTCGTCGCGGGCCGTCAGCCAGTTGCCCAACGAGACCGGGTCTCCCAACACCTGACAACTAACGATCCGATGCGTCTGCTGTTCCGCAAGCTGGCGGCGATGGTGGTCGAGAATTTGCTCGATGCTGCCAACCGCCAGCAACTGCCCCCGCTCGATGATGCCGACCGTGTCGCACATTTCGGCCAGTTCGGTGAGGATGTGCGAACTGACCAGCACCGTCTTGCGATTGTCGCGCAGTTCGCGAATCATCTCGCGCAGCTCGATTCGCGCCCGCGGATCAAGCCCCGCGGCCGGCTCGTCGAGGATCAGCACGCCGGGATCGTGAATCAGCGTGCGACCCAGGCACAGCCGCTGCTTCATTCCCTTGGAGAGTCCCTTGACCGGTTTGTCCTTCAACTCCGCGAGTTTGGTGAAGTCGATCACATAGCTGAGCGCCCGGCGCCGTTCGCTTCCCTTCAGTCCATAGGCGCGGGCAAAAAAGTCGAGATACTCCAACACGTTGCAGTTGGGATACGTGCCGTAGTAATCGGGCATGAATCCCAACCGGCGACGAACCCGGTCCGGATCGTCGATCACCGAGAAGCCGTCGACGAACGCGTCGCCGTAGCTGGGGACGTCGAGCGTGGCGAGAATCCGCATGCTGGTGGTCTTGCCGGCGCCGTTGGGGCCGATGTAGCCGAACACTTGACCCGGATGCACCTCGAACGAGACGCCGTCGACCGCGCGGGTCTTGCCAAAGAAGCGATACAGCCCCCGCAGTTCGATCATCGGACCAGGTTGTGGAGAGGTGGTCACCATGCAACTGCTACCAACTTCCGCAAACGACGTGAAAGCTCATCTCTTCCAAAGCGCGGGGATGACCCGGCTCGGCGAAGGGATTTCGCGCGAGGATCGCCACGTAGCTGCGCCGCGGCAGATCGGGCGCGGCGCCGCTCAACGCTTCGGTCATTGCCTGTTCCAGCCGGCTGTCGGCGTCGCCGATGTCTTGCCCGTGGTATCCATAATGGTAAGAACCGTAGTAGTGTCGCCCCGAATAGGGGTTGGTGTTGGGAACCGCACCGATTTCGTCCTTGAGGCGATTTTCCTGAAACAGCTTCAGTAATTCCGTTTTAGCCTTCAGCGGATCGAGTTCGCCGGCCGTCGCGGCATCGCCGGCGGCGATCGCGTCGGCCCGAAAATAGTTTCCCTCCGCATCGCGCAGAATCACCACCCGCACAGGCTGACCCAAATGGTTTGCCACCCGCAACGCGTCGCCGCCGGCGTCTATCTCCAGTCCCAGCGACGTCTGTTCCGGTTTGACGGCGACCAACTGGACCGGCGTCCGCGAGGGGAGCCAATTGTCTTCCAGCCGCTGCCGATCATCCCACGTCAGGCGGCGGGTGGTGGAGGTGTGGTCGATGCTGGGGGGCAAGGGATAGACGGCCGTCTCGGCGGAGAATCGCAGGCCGTCGCCGGGGGCCAGGCCGGCGTAATACGACAATCGCGACCAGGTCACCGCTTCGCCGGTGCGTTGATCGAGATAGGTGAAGGTTCGCGCGCGTTGACGGATCCCCAGCCCGTCGGCGAACAGGGCGTAGGCGAACAGGCCGACGCAAACCGCCAACGCCGCCGTCGGCACGATGAACAATAGGTAGTGCAGCCGCTTGGTACGGGCGGCGACATAGTACAGCACCGGCCCAATCAAGATCACAAACAGCGTGATCAACACCTGAAACACCACGGTCGGCGCCATGCCGACCCCTGGAATCAACAGGTTGCGAAAGTGTCGATTTTCGGCCGTGTAGGTAATGGCGTGGCGGTCGCGCCACTTCCATTTCTCCGTTCCGATCGTATTGAACACCCAAGACCAGAAGGGGGCTTCGCGGTCGGCGATCGCCTCTTCAAATATCACTAGCACGGTCCCAAAGCCATGGGCCCGCCAAGCGAACGGCAGTTCGTTCCGCAAGGCGGACAACTGATTGCGTAGGACAACGGTGTCGGCCTGCTCCAATTCTTCCTCGACTGCCAGGCCGTGCGCATAACTGTAGTGATCGGTCTTGTCGCTCACGCCGGCGACATGCTCCGACAAGTCGCGCGGCTGCGCTCGATGCCAATCGCCGCTGAGCTTGCCGCCCCATGCGCCCGGCGGAGTCATGCCGAGAAGTTTCTCCAAGGGCCGCACC
This sequence comes from Pirellulales bacterium, assembly GCA_041744995.1. Lineage (GTDB taxonomy): Bacteria > Planctomycetota > Planctomycetia > Pirellulales > UBA7805 > JBBDLY01. The sequence goes on from JBGTJT010000181.1 coordinate 6,134, forward strand.
CTCGCGACCGCCGCGGGCTGCCGCGGGTCGAATTCCGCCGCCTGCTCACTGCCGACGACGCCATACACAATCAGGTTGCCGCCGCCGCGCGTCCAACGGGCGATGGCGAGCAATACGTCGGGGCGATCTTTTTCGAGCTGCCGCAGTTGGCTCCAACCGGCGACGATCACATCGGCTGCCGTGTAGGGAAGCCAATCGGCGGGGAGTTCGTCCAGCGGGACAAAGTGAAGCTGTTGCGTTCGCGCCGCCAGCATGGCGTTGGTAACCTCCGACTCTTGTTCTTCCGCGACGCCCGAGTAGACCGTATGGTGCGACGTGGTTATCTGTAAGGCGTCGACCATTGATTGCATCGACGCCGCTTCGTCCGGCTTTCCCAGCACGAGAATGGCAGGATCGTCTTCTTGCCCTCCCCTGTCATATTGATCCATTCGCGTCTGTGCCAACTCGACAACCTCTCCGTTGCCGTCGTGCAACGCGTATTCGTACACATCGGAGGCACACGACCGCGGCGCATAGAACTTGACGGTACCGATGGTGGCGCCGGCCGGAATTCGCAGCAAGCGGGAGACCTCCAGGTTGGGACGATCCCCGACGGCGGGTCGGAAGTTGTACGTATCGCGGAAACCGCACACAATCCGGTAGCGGCGATCGCTGTTGGTCGCGCGGGTTGCAGTGAGCGTGGCCTCGATTGGCATGTAGCCGCGATTGCCGACCCAACGGTCGTCGATGGTGAGCATCAACCCCGACCTGCCCGGCCGTCCGTTCTGCGGACTGGTTTGCACGCCGCCGCTGCCGGCCGGCAACACGCCCGCCGTGGCCAGGTAGATCGCCCACGTGGCGACGAGCATCACAATGTGCTTGCCAGGCGCGGTCACGATTCGCCTCCCTCGTCGGTCACCACGGCTTCCGCGGCGATCACGTCGGCCGCAAGAACTTCCGCCGGAATACTTGCCCCGAAAGGAGAAGCCGCCGGGGCCGGGGTGGTGTCGGCGAACGGGTTGGCCGAGTCGCGATTCGGCCCGATGACGCCCTCGACGACCGACCCGATCAGGTACAAAATGCTATAGCTGACCAGAAACATCGCAAATAGCAGCAACAAGCCCAGCCCCGGCGCCACCACGCCGGCGGCCCAATGATGTCCCCGCATTGCCAGCGAAAAGCACAAAAAGAACAAGGCGGCGGCAACGACGATTGCCAGCAGCCAGCGGATGGAATAGCGAGGAAAGATCATGAATCTGATTGTGTCGATCTGTTGCCGGATTGCAAGTAGTTTTCGTTGTCCCCGTAGCATGGCCCCCCGGGCCGTGCGGGTTATGAAGCATCCGTGCGGCCATTAAGCTCGGTTCAACTTGACCGGCAAAGCCGGAAAGGCATACGATCGATCTTATCAGCAGCCGCGGATTCGCGTGTAGGAAAGAGTAAGCCATGCCCGCGGAAACTTCCACTCCCCGCTCGATTCCCGATCAACAAGCGAAACAGCCGCGTTCGTTATTCGGTCGACGGGTCCATCTCTTGGGAATCCTCGGCAGCGGAATGCAAAATCTGGCTACGTTGCTCCTCGATGCGGGCGTCGAGATATGCGGTTCCGATGCATCGGGAAGCGAGCCATCGTCGCTGCCTCTGGCCATCAAAGTTCATCCGGGCCATGCGGCGGAGCACCTTTCCCTGGACGTCGACTGTTTGATCTATAGCGCCGCGATCGACGCCGACAACCCCGAACGGGTCGCTGCCCGGCGGGGACAGATCGAGCAGATCAGCTACCCGGCGGCGCTGGGACGCTTGTCTCGGAATAGGGCAACGACCGCCGTGGCCGGCACGCATGGCAAATCGACGACCGCCGCGCTGCTGAGCCACTTGCTGCAGGCCGCGGGGCGCGATCCCACTTATTGCTTCGGCGCGACCTATGCCGACGGCTCGCCCGGCGGTCGCTGGGGCGGAGGTGAAGCGACGGTGATGGAGGCGTGCGAGTTTCGCCGCAACTTCCTGCAGCTAACGCCGCGGTCGGCGATTGTGACCAACGTCGATCAGGATCATTTGGATTGCTACGCGGACGAGTCCGCCACTCTGGCCGCCTTTCGACAATTTCTGGGACAGATCTTGGCCGACGGCGTCCCTATTCTACAGCTTGCAGCGGCCGATAAGATCGGATTAACAGGCCGCCAGGAGACGTTCGCCGTCGAGGGCGACCCGCAA
>JBGTJT010000182.1:0-9861 GCA_041744995.1 Pirellulales bacterium
GATCTCAGTCACCCTGTAGAAGCGATCCGACCCCGGTACTTTGTCCTGGCTATCATCGCGCGCACCGGACGGAGCGGTGCCCAGAAGTTCCACATCATCGGCATCGCGGACTTGCTGCGCTGGTTTCACGAGCTTGCCGAAAGCCAACCATTTCTTCTTCCCGCGACCGCCGAGAACAATGCACGGATAGTCCCGGGTATCCTCGGGCCAGCCCTCCGCGTCTGGCTCGAACAGCACATGGTCGCCGGCACCAATCTTCAACTGCTGGTCCGAGCACATCGGGTTGGACGCGTCAATCGGCACCCAGTAGCGTGAAACTCGATGAAGACGTCGCGGCACAGGCAGGAGGTAACATTGGAGATTGCTGCCGTTCGTGTCGGGCGTCCCAATGAACAAGTCACGCGCGACAGGAAGAGCCGCCTCGCCCCATACGGGCGACACGACGTCTTCCAGGAGCGGACTACCTTCACCAGCGAGGAGCCAGGTCGGATTGACGAGCGGATGCTTGCTAATCGCCGTCAACAGATCCTGACCGGGTTGTCGCTTGCCCGTCAGGACATTCGAAAGCGACCCTTGCCTGATTCTGGTCTCTGCGGCCGCACGAGATTGCGAACCGCCCCAAAGATTCTCAACCAACCAGGCTACCCTTCCCGCAGGAAGGCTCAGGTCGTTTGGCTCATGCTTTTTGCTACGCGGCATGGCTTGACACTCCGGAGGACTTTGAGCACAATTATGTCTATAGAAGTAAATATATTTCATCGTCTCGCTTCGTACAACCCTCCTTTGCCGCTGCGCGCAAAGAAAGTAAACGAATGACAAAGAAACTACCGCCACCCCCAGAGAAGGACTGGATTTCTCAGAAGCGAGTGGCAACTATGGTCGGAATTTCCGAGCGAACCGCCTCCGTGCGGGCTGCCGCAGGCCAGTTGAAGCGCTTCGAGCACGGCTTCCCCGGCTGTGGCAACCGTAAGTACAGCCGTACACTGGTCGAGCGAGAAATGCAGCATCGCTGGGCTAAAGCGATCAAGCGGCAGGATAACTCGCTTGCCCTTGCCGACAGCCCGGACGAAGTCGCTCCGCCGAACACAGAACCCGAGAAAAACAAACGTGATGGACAAGCTGATGCTGATGGAGTGCCGTGAAATTAGTCAGCGGTGCTGCGACAGAAGGCTTGCCGTACGCCCCGCCGTCCCTAGCCATCTGACTCAATTCAGTACCCACCCCACCAGGACGAGTGAGGCCATTTTTTTAACTGGATACCGCACAGGAGAAGTGGTGATCCGGAGCAGGAGTAGCGACGATGACTTTTTCAAACGGTGTCACGGAGACGAGTGTCCGTCTTTCCCAAAACGACGACGTAGCTCTTAATTGTGTCGACGCCAAATTCCAGCTTGTCCGCGATCAGGTGGCGGCCGTGGCGCTCGGCCTGAGTACGGGCGCCTACATGTTTGGCCCCGGCGGGTGCGGCAAAAGTTACGCGGTGATCGATGAGCTGCGCCGCCGCAACGTGCCGTATAAGTTGTACAACTCGCGGATGACTGGACGTGGCCTCTACAACGCGCTCGAGAAATTTCCGGATGCGATCCATTTGCTCGAAGATATGGAGCAACTTTTCCGCGACACGGGCGCGCGCGGCGTCCTCCGCAGCGCACTCTGGAGCCAGACTCCGGCGGTCGAAGGCCGTCGCCCTGAGCGCCTCGTAACATGGTCGACGTACCGCATGGAGCATTCCACCATTTTCACCGGCGGAATCATCATGACCGCCAATCGGCCTCTTCCCGATTTGCCCGAGCTTGAAGCGGTCAAGACCCGCATCGCCTACACGCAGGTGGCCCTTAGCGACCAGGAGATGATCGCCCTCATGCGGCGACTGTGTCTCGATGGGCAGGCGACCGCTGCGGGCCATGTGACACCGGCCGAGTGTCGGGAAATCTGCGATTACATCGTCGACCAGTGCGGCGGTCTGAACCGCCGGTTCGACCTGCGGTTGTTCTCCAATGCGGTCGCGGACTATGCCCAATGGCGCGACCTGGAGTCCGGCTGTCATTGGAACGATCTCGTGGCTGCCCGGATCAAGGAGCGCCCCGTCGCGCTTGGCCTGGTCGCCACACCTACCGGACGCGAGGCGACAAAGGCGCATGAAATGAAGTTGGCGCAGGAACTGGAGGCGATCACCGATCGTCAGGAGCGATTCCGCCGCTGGAACGAGGAGACCGGCAAGAGCGAGCCGACGTTTTATCGCCGGCTCGACGAAGGCAAGAAGAAGCTTTCTCGTGAAGTTGAGAATTGAGAATTGAGAAAAACACCCCGGCCCCCTCATCGAGCGGCAACTCTCCGGGGCCGGGGCGGGAACACTACTACACCCAGAGGTGCGTAGCATAAGTATCGTATCGCACAATGATCGACCTCGACAAGCTCCAGCTACCTGAAGAGATCACCGTCGGCGAGGCGGCTAAGATCCTGGATGTCTCTCCCCGCACCGTCAAGCGGTATGTTGAGGACGGGTTGCTGGTCGCCCGCAATATTGCGCCACTAAGGTCCAAACAAGCAACCTTTCGGATCCCGCTCGCGGCGGTCGTCGAGCTTCGCACCCACTATGTAGCGCAGTTGGTTCCCCGGCCGAAACAGCGGCCAACACAACCACGTCAGCGTACCTACCAGCCGACAACCATGAGCCGCAAGCCTCACTGAGCCATCTTGAGGACCTTGGCCTTCCCTTCTCGCTCCGCCCGGGCCAGATCAAGAGCCTCCTGGGCGGCGGCCAAATCCTCGCTGAAGAAGTGCCCATAGGTCCGTTCGATTTCTTTCAATGACGTGCCGGCCATTTTCGAGACCTTGAACGGCGGGATGCCGATCATCAGCAATTCGCTAATGTAGAGGTCGCGGAAGGAGTAGGGCACGATGCCGTCTCGCACATACGTTGGTTCCTTGTCGGCCTCGAACTTCTTCTTGATGATTCCCTTCACCTCGCGGAATCGCTCATTGAACCGCTCCTGCGTCCAAGCCGAGCCGTTGGACAGCGTGAAAATCGGATCGTTGGGCTGTTTGCCGGCGCAGCGTCGCTGGACAATCTCATAGGCTTCCTCAGAAAGCATGAGTTGCCGCAGGGTCGTATTACGTTGCGTCTGGGTGCGTTTGTGCTTGCCGAGCGTCAATTGCTTGGTACGGCGGTTAAAGTCACGGACGCGGCAGTTGAGCGGTTCGCTGGTGCGGGGACCGAAGGCATGAAAACAGATCAGCAGATCGTAAAAGCACTGGTACGGATTGTCATCAGCGTGAAACCGTTCCTCATCCGTTCGCTCTCGGTAGCGGCCATCCTCGCCCCGTATCTTGGTGGTATCGCATTTGGCGTAGCGGAGCAGCAGGGCGTATTCCTCGGGCGTGATCAAGTCGGCCTCGGTCAAATCCTTCGGCGGCACGTGCGGCCGCTTGAGATACTTGAAGGGTTGGCATAACTCGGGCACCAGGCCGCCCCCATCTGCCTCCGCAGGGCGAGCCGCCCAGTTGAAGCTCGCCTTGATAGCGATCACGTGATGCAGTCGCGTGCAGGGATCGTGAATAGTGGCGATGAATTCCTGCGCGTGCTGCAAGGTGATGCGGTCAACAGCCAGGTCACCGATCAACTGACCTCGGCCGTAGAGTTGACCGCTGACTTGGTAATTGCAGAACGACTGTAACAGGCTGCGGCGCTGTCGATAGGACCGGTCGGCCCGGTTGGCCTGATACCACAGATTGTGGCGGTCGCAGAGTTCCCAGACGGATGGCGCATTGGCCAGCCGCAGGTCGCGTTCGGCGTTGGACTCGGTACGAATCGCCTTGAGATGGTCGGCGAACTGCGTCTCGGCCTGTTTGCGGCTGACCTGGCCGACCTTGCCGAAGTAGACGCGGCGACCGCCGGCGGTGGTCGTCCAATAGGTATGTTTGCCGGTGTGGGTACGGCCGAGCAGTGGGCTGCGCGCCATGAGCTGCGCCCTCCAGTAAAAGAGTAGTGTTCCAAGTGCATTACCAGATTGGTTGCCGCCAATCAGCTAATGAATCCGCTACTGAAATTGAACCAAAAAAGGGCTTGCGAAGCAAGTTGTTGCCTCACAAGCCCTTAGAGAGTCGGGCTGACTGGATTCGAACCAGCGACCTCTTGACCCCCAGTCAAGCGCGCTACCAGACTACGCCACAGCCCGTGGTTGTTGTGGGGCCGCTGGACCGGCCTTGTTGAATTATTGCATATACACGGCTTTTCTTCAACGCCACCCGATTATCCGGGCCGTCTCGCGGTTTTCCAGCCGGCCAGATCGCATTCGCACGTAGCGGTGTTCGCGGGTGGGACTCAATCGGGGGCGGTTTTCAGTATGATTAAGGTCCGCATATCCCACTCAATCGACCGTTTGAAGCAGCTTTACAAAGGAAACGCACCGTGGAGATCTCGTTTACTGATCGGCTGGCTGCCGCCGTGCGGAAGAGACAAACCGCCGCGCTGGTCGGTATCGATCCCCGTTGGGAGCAGTTGCCGGTCGTGCTGCGCGCCAAGCATGGCGGTGAGCAAGCGTCGTTCCACCAGCAGGCCAGCGCCTATGGAGAGTTCGCCCGGGCGATCATCGACGTGGTCGCGCCGCTGGCGGCGGCTGTCAAACCGCAAGCCGCCTTCTTCGAGCAGTTGGGGCCATACGGAATGCAGGCTCTGCATGACGTGATTCAATATGCTCGCCAGCAGGGATTGCTGGTTGTCTTGGACGGCAAACGGAACGATATCGGCTCCACGGCCACAGCCTACGCCGAGGCGTACCTGCGACGCGACAGCCGCGCCGCTTGGGGCGCCGACGCCCTGACGGTCAGCCCTTACCTGGGGCGCGACAGCATCGACCCGTTTGTCGATGTCTGCCGCGAACAGGCCGCGGGCATCTTCGTGCTGGTTAAAACATCCAACCCGGGCGGCGGCATGTTTCAGGACTTGGTGTGCGACGGTCGGCCGCTGTATGCTGCCGTGGCGGCGTTTGTCGAAGAGTTGGCCAGTGAAACCTGCGGCGCATGCGGATTGGGGGACGTCGGGGCGGTGGTTGGGGCCACTTATCCCGAGCAGCTCGCCGAGCTGCGGGCGGCGATGCCGCACGCCTGGATTCTCATTCCCGGCTACGGCGCCCAAGGCGGCGGCGCCGCGGACGTGGCGGCCGGTTTTCACCGCAACGGGCTAGGGGCGCTGGTGAATAGTTCACGCGGAATCATCTTCGCCCATCTCAACGAACGTTTTGCCGCTGCAAGCAACGGCGACTGGCAGAGGGCGGTGGAACTTGCCACGCTGGACATGATCGATCAATTGCGGGCCGCGGCGCCAGTCGCGCGGCTGAGCGAGAACGAGTAGTCGTTCTGCCAGGTGAGGAAAGCTGCTCGATGAGCCAGTCGCCGGAAAAGAAACGCGTTCACCCCAGTATCAAGTGGATCGTCGTCGCGGCACTGCTCGTGGCCCTAACGGGCGGATACTTGGTCTACGGCCACGAGATAGGCAACTTTTGGCGGTCGTTGGCCGAGCGAGAGCAACAGCTTCTCGAATTTCAAGCGGCGCGGCCGGCACTCACACTGGTAGCCGCCTTTGTGGTTTATACGGCGGTAACCGGGGCTTCGCTGCCGGGGGCCACCATCATGACGCTCATGCTGGGCTGGTTTCTTGCCCGCGTCTATGGGCCGGTGGGAGGAGTGGCCGTCGGCGTGCTGCTGATCAGTTTTGCTTCGACGGCGGGTGCGACGATCGCCTTTCTGATCAGTCGCTATTTGTTTCGCGATTGGCTGCAACAGAAGTATGGCGAGCGCCTGGCCAAGTTCAACCAGGCCCTGCGGCGCGAGGGGGCGTTCTATTTGTTCACGCTGCGGCTATTGCCGGCGGTGCCCTTTTTCTTGATCAACGTGGTGATGGGACTCACGCCGATCCGCGCCCGCACGTTCTGGTGGGTCAGCCAGTTGGGCATGCTGCCCGGCACGACGCTCTACGTGTGGGCCGGCACCACGTTGCCAGGGTTGCAGGAGATTGTTGAGAACGGCTATCGGCCCGACGTCACGACCATCGTGGCGTTCATCTTGCTGGGCGTCTTTCCACTGGTGGTGAAGAAGGTGATGGAGAAGTTGCGCGGCCCGGCGGTCGAGAAAGCGGATGCGTAAACCGCATCGGGCTAGTCTTCGTCCGAACCGAATGTGGCAAACAACTCTGCCACGGGGCAAGAGAATTCCGGCAGCACGCGGCTTGCGTCAAGCGAATCGCCGTGTGTGAAAATCTGGATGTCGGTGGTCGAGCGATAGATCGTCACCGTGCGAAGCTTCGGATCGATCGACCAGACTTCCTGGCAACCGGCGTCGAGCCATTGCTCGATCTTCTGATTGACATAGCCGGTGGTATCGCTTGGCGACAAGACTTCAACCGCCAGATCCGGCGCCCCGGGCCAGTACGCTTCGTCAGGAAGGCGGGCGGGCAGATGCTCGTTCGCGATAAAGGAAACATCCGGCGCACGGACAGTATCAGGGTCGCGACTCAACATGAAGCCCGTTTCAGCGGCAAAGACCAAGCCGGGGCGGCAAGCCTGGACATGCGCCGCGATAATCATATGGGCTCGTGCCGCAATAATTCCGTGCCGCCAATTGCCGGGTGACATCACGAGCAATTCTCCCTCGATCAGTTCATAGCGCTGCTCGCCGCTAGGCAATGCGAGAAGTTGTTCCGCGGTGAAGGGAGTCGTCGTGCTCATGCCTCAATTATACCTTCGACGGCACTTCAGGTCAGTCGCAATCAAGCCGCCTAGCCCTCATCGCCGGCACGCAACCAGGGCGTCAGCGTCGGCTCGGAATCGCAGATTTCGCAGGGCTGGAAGTACAGCGCGATCTCTCGCGCAGCCGCGTCCGGACCGTCGGAGGCGTGGATCAGGTTCATCTGTCTGCTGCTGCTGTAGTCGCCGCGAATGGTGCCGGCGGCGGCCTTCAGGCCGCTGGTCGCGCCGAGCATCTCGCGGACCACGCGAATCACTTCCAGCCCCTCGAGAACGGCGGCCACCACGGGGGCGCCGGTGATGAATGCCTCCAGTCCCGGATAGAACGGTTTTTCGACATGCTCGGCGTAATGCTGTTTCGACAACTCCGGCGTGACCTGCATCATCTTCATGGCGATCACGTTGAGGCCCTTGTCCTCGAAGCGGGCGAGAATTCGTCCCACCAGTCGGCGCTCGACACAGTCGGGTTTGAAGAGAATAAGCGTGCGTTCCATGTTCCGTTGGCTCCCAATCATTTCAAGTGACGGATGACGAGCCAAAATTTTAGAACAAACGGCCGGGGCCGAAAAGTCGCCTCGCCGAAGGGGGCCTGGGTTTCGCTCCGCGGCTGCATCGCCGCTTAGGGATGCCTCAAGAACAACTTCCGCATATACTTCGCATTGGTGCCAGTCAACTTCACGGCTTGTTTGAACAGAAGGCAACAGAGAATCACCTTCTCCGTTCTCTCCGTTTCCTCCTGTTCAAGACGACACTGGAGTCGGCTTAGCGTCACGCGGACCAGATGCCGAAGTCTGCCTCGGCCGGCACGTGCGCCAACTCATCGCGAGCCATCTGTCGCGTTCGGTGAAAAGTAGTGTGGTCCGCGACGCGCCTCGCGCTGCAATTGCAACGCCGGCTGCGGCGCCGGCAAGCTTCTGTCTTCAACCGCTGGGTGGTACGGCGGGGCAACGTGCGGCATGGGCAGAAAGGGTGCTGCTGGCAGTGGTTCGTCCCAGTGGGCATGTTCGTGCAGACCGCCCGGACCGCACGGCAGCGGCTTCGGGGCGTGGTAACCGGCGCCCTTATGCACGCCGAAATGCCGCGCCCAGGCTTTTAGTAGATCGTGACCGCCGGCGTGAGCGGTGGCGGCCGAACTAAACGACAGCAGGAGGATCACAAGGGCAATTCGCATGGGGAGGACTTCCAACGAGGACGTGCAAGGCGAGACAACAGTCGTCTTCCCTATCATCGAAACTTTCAGCCCCCGGTCTTGCATTGGAAGGCGCGGCGGGGCGAACGATTTCGCGGTCGCCGGTTGCTTTGTGCCGAGTTTGATGCTTGTGACGGATGGCCATTTGACCGGGCGTTAGCCCAATCCGACCATCCCCGCTGCGGCGAGACGCCGCAGCCACTTCACATCTCCAGGCGACCGGACGTTAGTTTGATGCGACCATTACAACGAAGACGGCAATCCCCAATACGCCACTAACAAGGGCGATTCGTCGGTAGGCTTTGGCATAGTAGGCCATCACGCTGCCGGTAATAAACAAGCTGACCAGGCCGACCATCCAGACGGCCGCGAACCATTTGAAGGCGGTTCCTCCCTTTGCTTTGTGAAGCTGTACGAACAGTCGATGCGGCGTCGTCTCCTTGACCTTGAGAATGGCCTGTCGCGGATCGGCGGTCGGCTGCAGTTCCACGTCGCGGCGGCTGCCAGTCCACTCGAAGTAATAGGAGGTGCCTCCCTTTTTGACGCCGGCGTTGCCGGTGGGCAGTTCGATATCGCGCTGTCGCAACTCACTCTCGGCGAGCGCAACCAATCCAGAGAGTTCCGTGGGCAGCGGTTCGGCGAGCTGCAATGAATACTCCTCGCTTTGGTAGTTTCCCTTTATTCCAAGTCCGTACAGCCCGCCGGTGATGGCGTACATGAGTCCCATCGGGAGAAAGAAGCCGGCTAGCGCGGTGTGAACGATCACGAACTTTTTATACATATATGCAAACCTGTTGGATAATCGATGCTATCGCGAAACGTCCCAATGCCTGTCCGGCGACTCGTTCTATTTTACGCCACATTTCGTTAGCGGACGATGGGAAACTTACCACAAGATTTCGGCCTACTTGCGCAAGCCTTCCAGCAGTTCCCAACGCGCGTAGGCGGCGGCCAGTTCGGCTTCCAAGACTTGCTGGCGGTCGGTGACGGCGGCGATGGCCGGCTTGTCCTGGCGATAAAAATTGGGTTCGCTCATGCGATCGGTAAGCTCCGCCTGTTGTTGCTCCAATTGCTCGATTCTCGCCGGCAGCGCCGCGAGTTCCTGATTCTCTTTGTAGGAAAGTTTGCGCGGTTGGTCGGTTGTCGCATTGTCTGGTTTGCTTTGCTTCGATTTAACCACCGGAGAGGCCGTCCGGCTGGTGGATCCCTGCGACCGCTGCCGAAGCCAGTCGTCGTAGCCGCCGACGTATTCCTTCACCAGCCCGTCCCCCTCGAAAACGAATGTGCTGGTCGCCACATGGTTAAGGAACTCCCGATCGTGGCTGACCATCAGCAGCGTGCCGTCGTAATCGAGCAGGGTTTCTTCCAGCAGGTCGAGCGTTTCCACATCCAAATCGTTGGTCGGTTCATCCAGCACCAGCAAGTTGGCCGGTTGGGTGAACAGTCGCGCCAGCAGCAGGCGATTGCGTTCGCCGCCGGAGAGAAACTTCACTTGGCCGCGGGCCCGCTCCGGCGGGAAGAGAAAATCCTGCAGGTATCCGATCACATGCCGCGACTTGCCCCCCACCACCACCTTGTCGGAACCTTCGACCACGTTTTGGGCGACCGTCTTCTCGTCGTCCAATTGCGCGTGCAACTGATCGATGTAGGCGATTTGCAGCTTCGTCCCGTGCTTAACCGTGCCCGTATGCGGCGGAAGCTTGCCCAGCAGCAGTTGCAACAAGGTTGTCTTGCCGACGCCGTTGGGACCGATGATGCCGATCTTGTCGCCGCGCATAATCCTGGCGGAAAAACCGTCGATCAGTTTGCAGTCGTCGTAGGCGAAGGAGATGTTCTCGGCCACGATCACTTTTTGGCCGGATCGATCGCCCTGTTGGAGATCGATCTTGACCTCGCCGGCCGTCTCGCGGCGCTGGCTTCGCTCGCGCC
>JBGTJT010000183.1:0-7409 GCA_041744995.1 Pirellulales bacterium
GAAATGCATGCTCTGTTGACTCTGCCCCGCTCTGTTGCCTGAAAAGTCGATTAAAATTGCAAAAGGAATGCCTTTCGGGTTCGCGCCAGGCGTGGATGCAGTCTGACACGACGAACCAATCCAGAACAAATTACATGAAACCCGCTATACCGGCATCCGGTCTCGGACGTAACGACGATCACTTTGTTTGAGCAAACTGAGGGAAAAAGAGACAACTGAGAATCCCTTTCTTTGTTTTCTCTGTTCCCTCTTGCTCAAAATCCTGATCACATTGCCACCCTTAAAGCCCCGGCCTCGGAGGGCCGTCTTACTGTGCTAATTTCGTCGCGCGAGGTCAATGGAGAAATCGGCTCAGCCTTCGACGATCAGCCGCACATGGATCACAATTTGCGGCTGTTCAGGATGATTTGTCGTAAGCTGGATTTTCCCCATTTCCTCTGGTCGAATGCCAAATAGGCTGGCCGCTTCGGCATTTCGCGGTACGGTCACCGTCAACGGCAGCCGCCGCAGTCTACCGCCGCCCATCTCGGCCACCTCGCCAACTTCCACTTTCAGGGATGGAGGATGGACCGACTCAACCGTCACTTGCACATCTTCCAGCTTTTCGTCGCGCACCAGCACGCTCAATTGCCGCTGTGCTTGTTCGCCTTGAGCGATCGTGCCGAAGGTGAGCACGTGAGTCTCTGGATCGAATCCCGCTCCGGCGATGGAGATCAGTTCCGTGACGTTGCCGATGATATCGATGGTCGTCTCCGGCTGGTCCGGCTCGTTCGTTTCCAGAATCAGCCGTTGCGAGAAGCGTCCTCGCGGCAAGCCGGGAAGTATCTTCAAATAAACGCGATAGGCGGCCACGACCAACGGATCGCCCGCTTCCTCGACGGGCAATGGCTCGTAGCTCGCTTCAAAATACTCCGCGATCGATTCATCGCTGAAGCGATGCCCTTCGATCCGCAGATCGGCATGCTTGAAGGCGTGCAACGTGGCGGTGAGTTCCTGTGACTGTCCAGGGGTGACGCCGTAGGCCAAAAACTGCGGCGGGTTCACATTCAGCAGTGCAACAACCCGACCGGTGATGCGCAATTGAATGACGCCGCCGGCCACATGCGGATCGTTGGTATGAATCGGCACGGTGCGGTTGAAGATGCCGTGCATGTTGCCCGGCTCGTACTTGATCTCGACCTCGGCCGATTCACCCGGCGGAACGACCGACTTCGACAGCTCGCCGACGGTGCATTTACAGGGTGGGTCACCCACCTTCAGTTGCAACGGCCCCTCTCCTTCATTGGTGAACACAAACTTATGCACGCCGGTTCCCCCCTCGCCCATCACGCCAAAGTCGAGTGTGGCGTTGTCGACCACCACCTTCGGAGTCGGTTCCCCAGGGGCCGGAGGCGAAAGCTGCGGCCGTAATGCGGTCCGCGGTTTCGTCGCATTCAGCGCCGGCGGCGGCGTAACCAAGCCGAACTCAACCACCGTGCCGGCGAACCCCAGGCCGACGCCCATCGTCAGGGCCAGCAGAACAATACTCCAAAGTCTCATGCCATCCTCGCTGTTCGCGTTGCGTGTTCAGTCCATTGTAGGAGTGAATGGCGGGAGGCGTCAATTTAAGGCGCCATCCTTGTGGCTGATGAGTCGGGGCCGCGGAGGAACCGGCTACTGCGGCGGCGTCAAACCGCGCATCAAATCGAGCACCGTTGACTCAGCTACCTGCGGGTCGGTTAATCGTACCTGATTGCCTGCCAGGGACCGCTCGGTATGGGGATTCAGCCCGTCGAGCCGAATGGCTTCGGCGGCGTGCCGTTGTGCGCGAGCGAGATCGTCGCTTTGCGCCAACGCCCAGGCGAGCTGCGCATGCGCAATCGCCCCGTTGGGGAATCGCTCAACGGCGGCTTCGTAATGCTCGATGGCTGAGGCGAGCAACGGCTGTTCCTCTGATTCGCGCCACGCCTGCATGTACCAATCGCCCGCCTGACTGCGGGGCTGCCAGGCATGAGGGTCAAGCTGATGCCACCGCGCGAGGCGCACCTCGAACTGGGGGTCGAGCACCGACGCCGTGGCGGCCTGCAGTGCGGCTTGGGTGCGGAGCGGTTCGATTGCCCATGGATCGATCGCCTGGGACTCTTCCAGCAGCCTGGCGGCGCCTTCAACGTCGCGGGCGTCCAACCGTTGGTCCGCCGCATCCATTCGCCAGGCGACTCCGGCGACCGGAGAGTAAGCGGTGAAGTAACATGCCACGACGCCGCTGGTGAATCCTAGCAACAGTACAAGGCCCGCCTTCGGCGACACGACCCACGCCTTCGCGCCCGGCGTCTCGCCGGCGAGGCACAATACGATCAGCAGCCACCACGTGCCGGCCACGCCGGCAAAACTGATGCCGCCGGAGGCAAGCAAGTGAACGGCCAACGCCGCCAAGGCGGCGAAATAAACGCCTCGCGGCAGGCGGAGGCGCACCAACGGCGACAGCAACGCGCCGCTCGTCCCGCCGACAATCGCGTAAAGCACTGCTTCGGACAACGACATCGGTATCACCAGCCCGACGAACAGCACGCCCAACAGCAACGCCAACAGCACGCCCGACAGCCCGCCGATCCAGCAATAGTGGACATCGGCGACGTTCGTTTCCTCGACGATCAGGCTCGAAGTCGACGGCGGTGTGCCGGGAAGCAAGATCCGCCACTTGACGATCCCCAGCGCCGCAAGCAGCAGCACGACCGCCGGCAGACCGGCGTTGGAGGCGATCTCCATGAGAAAGTTGTGCGGATCGGCGATCGTCTCGCTCGATTGCGGCAGTTGATAATGCGAATAGAGCGCCTGAAAGTTGCCCGGCCCGACGCCGAACAACGGATGATCCCAGATCATCTCGCTAGTAGCGTGCCAGTACTCCAGTCGATAACCGAGCGACTTGCCGGCGTCGCTGACGATCGGGTGCCCGCGGAGGAGAAACGCCAGCATGGCGATCAGCGCCACAACAACGGGCGAGGCGATACTGGCGATCCAGACGGCGCGGCGTCGATGGCGTGCATCGGCCGTGTCTTGCCACCAGATGAATCCCAGCGTCGCCAGCCCCACGACAGCGGCCACGTAGCCGGAACGGCTCTGCGTCAGCGCCAGGCACCATCCTATGCATAGCAAGGCTATCGCCAAACCTACGGCCGGCAGGCAGCTATGCCAATTCAGACGTTGATCAGAAGGCTCCCTGAACTGCCGAATCCAATACAATGCGGCACCCGTGGCGACGATCCCCCACGCGACCAGCAGCCCAGCCAGGCTGTTGGTCAGGGCGAACATGGCGATCGGCTCGGGGCTGTCGAGTCGCGCCTCGAACGCGGCCCGCTGGGCCGATCCCTCGGGGCTCCATTGTCCGGCCGCTCGCAGCATGCCGTCGGGATCGGCGCGATACTCGGCGCGGGTTTGCGGAAGTTCATGGAACACCTGATAAAGCCCATGTCCGCCGGCGGCGGCGGCCAGCGCGATCATCACGACGGCGACGGCGTTCCGCTGCGTCGCGGTCGTTACTAGCTGGCGGGCCAAGAAATAAGCGACGGCCAGGCCGATCCAGTTCCATAAGGCGTTGAGCGCCGGACGCGGCGCGCCGGTTTGGCTGCCAATCATTCCGGCAATCGCAATCCAGGCAAACATACCCAGCAGCAGACCGTCAACCCAGCCGAAGACCAGCTTCGAGCCTTTTCCCAACATCGCCACCAGCGACCAGGCGGCGCCTAATGCCAGCAGCAGCATCACCAACGGCAGGACCCGCTGCGGCTGAGACTCGCTCGGCAGCAGCACTTGTGCGACCAGCACGGCAAACAGCCCCGCCAACAACCAGCCCTGGGCGCGAGCGACCGGAAAGGTGCTGCGCAATGTCGCCGGAGGTGCTACTTGAGGGGGTTGTTTGTTTCGCTTGCGTCGGCTCATCGGCCATCCTGGGGTGCGCAAAAGGCACAGGTCAAGAACTTGCATTCTACCCAGATTTGTTCCTGCCTGGAGATGGAACGGACCATTGGTCTGTTCGCAAGAAGAAACATCTCTCGCTTGCCGCCGACAAGTCGCTTGTTTGCCGGGGGATATCAGGCCCTAAAAATGCGGTTCGGACGTTTTTTTGCATGGATGGGCAAGGTATACTCGAATCAGCGATCGTTTATTGATTTTTGTGACTTACCAGATTTTGTGGAGTGCACTGATGGAAGTGGTGGATGAATTGAGGCACTATTTGTGCACGGAAGTGATTGTCGAATCCGGAAGCACGCTGTTGGCATCGGAGACCAACGTGAATCTGATTTCCGAGGGAGTGATCGATTCCCTGGCGATCATGAAATTGGTGAGCTTCATGGAATCGCATTGGGGGGTGACGATCTCCGACGCGGACATCACCCCGGAGAACTTCGCCACGCTCGACAGCCTGGCCGCTCTGGTCAACCGGCGGCGGCTGAAAGGTTCCGGATCATGAGTCAGAGCTTGGAAACGCCTCGGATGAGCGATCCCACGCAGGCGATCCGCTTGGCGGGGATGGTGCATGGCGTGGTGCATACCCAGTTGCTATTCGTGGCCGCCAAGTTGGGACTGGCCGATTTGCTGAGCGAAGGGGGGCTTTCGATCGAGGAACTGGCGCGCCGAACGGGCACGCGCCCCGCCAGACTCCATCGTGTCATGCGCGCCCTGGCCAGCCTGGGAGTATTCGTCGAGGACCAACCGCGGCACTTCGCCTTGACCCCGCTGGCTGAACCGCTCCGAGAGGATCATCCCTCCTCGCTGAAAGCCTTCGCCGTGATGATGGGCAGCGAGTGGCATCTACGCGGCTGGGGGAGCATCTTGCATGCGGTTCGCAACGACGAGTCTTCGTTCCGGCACGTATTCGGCACGGAACTATTTGAGTACCTGAACCGTCACCCGGAAGATGCCGCGGAATTCAACAGCGCGATGGCGTTTACCTCCGGCAGACTGGCGGACGCGATCTGCCGTGCCTACACGTTCGAAGGTATGGAATTGATCGCGGACGTAGGAGGCGGCGAAGGGGTGCTGCTCTCGGCCGTCCTTAAGAGCCATCCCCGGCTGAAGGGGCTACTGGTCGATCTCCCCTCGGTGGCCGCTGCGGCCCGCGCGCGGATGCAGTCCGAGGGCTTGGCGGATCGCTGCGCAGTCGTGGAAGGGGATTTCTTTGCCGGTCTGCCCTCCGGGGCCGACCTCTACCTCCTCAAATACATCATCCACGATTGGGACGATGCCGACGCCGTGCGGATTCTGAAAACCTGCCGAGAGGCAATGCCCCCCCACGGCAAACTCCTGGTAGTGGACGCCGTGATGCCGGACGGCGCGGCGACCTTCCGGAAGACCTGGGCGGACATCGAGATGATGGTGCTGCTTCCCAACGGCCGGGAACGAACGGAAGCGGAATTCCAAGCACTGTTTTCCGCCGCCGGTTTGCGATTAACCCGAACGATTCCCACCAGGGCGGAGGTAAGCCTGCTGGAAGGCGTGCCCGCCGATCGGAACCCGCCATCATGAATGGGGCGGACTTTGTCGTCGTCGGAGCGGGTGCGGCCGGAATGTCGGCTGCAATCGCCTTGGCAAGAAGCGGCGCCAGGGTGGCGCTGCTGGAACGGAACGAGTCCATCGGCGGGATCGTGGTCCACGGATTGATCCATACGATCGGCGGATTGTACGACTCCGGCGGAAAGCTCCTCAACGGCGGATTGCCCCAGGAACTGGCGGAGCGTCTGGCCGATGCCGACCCGCAGACGGCTCAAAGAAAAATCGGCAAAGTGTGGGTACTAAACGTCTGCCCCGCAGTATACGCAAGGACACTGGAAACTTGGCTGGGCGAGGAATCCCGCCTGGAGCTGTTCCTGGGGGTGCGCGAGCTGCGGGTCACGGCGGTCGACGGCCGAATCTCCGCAGTGGATTTCGCCGTGCGCGGCGAACCGATCAGCGCGGCGCCTTCGGCGCTGATCGACTGCACGGGAGAGGCAAATGTGATCGCCATGATTGATCCGGAATTAGTAAGCCGGGATACGGAATCCGCTCTGGCAGGGTTGATCTTTCGCATGCGCGGCGTGCATGTCGAAGAACTGGCATTCCCCGGCAGCATCGCCATCCACCGCGCCATCCTCTCCGCCGTTAACGAGGGAACCCTGCCCCCGGAATGCTCGCACGTCTGGATCGATACCGGAGTCCACCGGGATGAAGTCTTCGTCAAGATGTCGGTGGAGGTGGAATCGGATGCCGACCCCCAACTGACGCCCCGCCTTGAACGGGCCAGGAGCGCCCTGATCGACTTCCTGGTCGGGTGCTCCGCGTTCGCCCGGGCGCGGGTTACCGAAATGGGGCGGCTCTCCTTTCGCGGAGGCGCCCGTGTTAAGGGGGAATACCGATTGACCGCGGATGACGTTCGCCAACTGAGAAGGTTTTCCGACACGGCCTGCCGCTGCGCTTGGCCGATCGAGTATTGGAGTCCGGCCCGGGGAGTCATGCTGGAATACCTCCGCGACGGCGGGCACTACGAAATACCCCTGGGATCACTCAAGGTGAAGGGCCTGGAGAATGCCTGGGGGGCGGGAAAATGTTTGTCAGCGGATCATTTGGCGCAGGCATCGGCCAGGGTTTCCGGCTGTTGCTGGGCCATGGGACAAGCCGCGGGCCTGGCAGCGGGGAGATAGAAAAATGGCCGAAAAAATAAACCTCTACGACGTGTTCGCCGAAACCGCGCGCCGGTGGCCCAAACGGAAAGCCTGTATCGACCTGGCAACCCCCGCCGCGCTGAGCTATCGGGAACTCGTCGAACGTATCGACCGTGCCGCCGACGCGCTGGTCGCGGCGGGAGTGCGGCCGGGCGCGTCGATCGGATTGAACCTCCGCAGCGGGCCGGAATACATCGTGTGGGCCTATGCCGCTTGGAGGTGCCGGGGAACGATCGTTCCGATCGCCGTCGAGTTGGTTGCCGAGGAAAAGCAGGATATCCACCGCGGTATCCATCTGGATGCAGTGATTGCGTCCCGACGCGAACAGTCCCCGCAGGAATTTCTTAAGCCGAACGGGGAGACTCCGCTGCCCGGCGGCGCGGTGTTGCTGGCGGTTCGCAGTCCCTGCGAGCATCCCCCCGGCTTCGCGGAGATCAATGCCGCCTTTATCCGATTCACCTCGGGAACCACGGACTCCTCCAAGGGGGTCGTCCTTTCCCATGAGACGGTGTTCGAAAGAATCCACGCCGCCAACGACGGCCTGCGGATTGGACCGGACGATACGATCGTCTGGTTGTTGTCGATGTCCTACCACTTTACCGTCTCCATCGTGGCCTACCTGACGTTCGGCGGGACGATCCTGCTCTGCGAAAATCATTTGGGTGTAACTCGCATCCCGCTTTTATGCAGCTTGCCCGTAGAGCGTATTTTGTTCAGTTTGGATTCGGTGTTGGT
>JBGTJT010000184.1:0-8412 GCA_041744995.1 Pirellulales bacterium
GGGTGGGTACACAAATCCAGCCGCCGGCTACGGCACGCCGGCGCCAAGCACGGGCTATCCGCCTGCCGGAGGTTCAAGTTACCCAGGCAACTATTCTGCTTCGACCAATCCAAACTCGTCGGGCGCTGGCTTCGGCGGCCCCTCTTCGACCTACCCGAGTCCCAATGCCGGTGGAACCTACCCCTACTCGCCAGCCTCCTACGACGGCGGCGGAACCACCAACACCGGCGCCAGCGGCTATCCAGCGACGGTGTATCCGTCGACCGGACTTCCGGCCACCGACTATCGATCGGGCGGCGCGACCGAAGGCTATTATCCGGCGGGGGCTTCCAACAATAATGCCGACGCGATTTACGGAGCTACTCCCAACGGCGGCGGCGACAGTTCGTTGGGCGACCGCTATTCCAACAGCCCGGTCGACGCCTATCAAGGCGGCGGCACTGGGTATCAGGCACCCACATCGACCGGCTACAACGAGGCTAGCGCCGCCAGCGCCGCCAGCGTGCAGGGCTTTGCCCCAGGCAGCACCACACGGTATCCGGACGGCACCGACGGCTCAATCGCGCCTGCTTCGTACAACAATCAAGGCCCGGCTGCCTCCACCTCCGCCCTGCCCGATTACGAAAGCAACCGCTATCGCTAAACGGGCCCTTCGGTTCAAAAACTCAAGAAGACTCCGCACGGATTTCGCGGAGTCTTTTTTTGGCCGCTTCACGCCGGATGCATTTGCCCGGTGTGGGCCAGACCGATTAGCATTCGCACGCCGAGCGTGAGCAGCAGGCCGGCGAGCATCAGGGTGAATCCCAGCGGCGTGCAGCAATTGACGATCAGCGGGGCGTGACGCAGTTCGTGCAGCGTGGCCATGAACAGGAACACACCGGCGGCCAGCGACATCACTACCGCCTTAAAGATGAGCATCTCTTGCTTGGCCAGGTGGTGCTGCAAATCGGCGCCAAGCACCACGCCCAGCGGCGTGGCGATGGCGAACAGGCAGAACAGCATCAATGCCTGCGGTCGCGAGAGGCGACTGCGGACCATGCTCAACGCCAGCGCAAAGCCGGCGGAACCTTTGTGAGCCAGGATCGCCAGCAGGATCATCACCGCGGCAGCCGATTGGCTCACACCGATCGCCGTGCCCAGCAGAAACGAGGGGATCGCAATCATCACGGTCATGATGATCGGCGTGACGACCGACGTTCCGGCCCCGCTGGCGACATCGCCCGAATCGCGCCAGGCGCTCCAATGACTGATCGCCAGCATTGCGAGAAACGCGCCGATCGTGCCCAGCGACGCCAGCGGGAAATCGACTTCGGGAAAGGCCTGGCCGAATTGATGTAGGCCGGCCGGCAGCATCATCGCCAGAGCCAAGGCAAGAAACACGCCAGCCGCAAACGCCTGCCCCTTGGGCAAGCCTTCGGCCCGTCGCGCCAGGTCGTGCCGTACCAGCGGATAATAACCGCCCGCCAGGGCCACGGCGAGGATAACGATCATGGAGAACAGTTGGAAAGCGGTCATGGCGAGTATCTTCTGGGCTGCATTCGACAACCGGGCCGTCGGCTAGTAAAGTGGCGTTGTTCGTTACAGCCTACTTTTTTGCCGGGATTTGAACCATGCCAATCGTCTATTGTTGCTCGCGCTGTGGAGTGGAGGGAACCTCGGGAGATGAACTTGATGGAAAGACGATCACCTGTGGTGCCTGCGGAAGTCATATTGCACTCAATGTTGCCCAGGCGTCACGCGCGCAGGTGAGACAGTCCCAAAGTTCTGTCTCGACAGTCTGGAAAGTGTTGGGTGTGCTTGCGGCGATCACGTTGGCCGGATTCGCGTTTCTGGTATTTGTCGTGGGCCCTCAGGTGAGGAAGTCGGCGCGACACGCCACCTGTACGAACAATCTCAAGATCGTCGCCTTGGGCATGCTGAATTATGAAGTTGTCTATGGAACATTGCCTCCGGCGTATACCGTCGATAAGCAGGGTAATCCGCTGCACAGTTGGCGGACGCTGATTCTGCCGTACATCGAGCAACAGGATGTGTATGATCGCATCCGCTTGAATGAACCCTGGGACAGTCCGCACAATGCGCAAATCGCCGAAATACCAATAGTGTTTTTCGATTGCCCTAGCTCGACGGAAGATCCCACGAAGACAAACTACATGGTGTTCGTCGGCGAGCGGACTCCCTTTCCTCCTCGCGGTCAGCAAACTTCAACGCACGATCTGCGGGCCGCCGGTCAAACGATCCTAGTATTCGAGGCCGCGGAGAATTGCAACTGGATGGAACCGAAAGAAGCGGACCATGGTAAGCGGCTGACCTTCAGCAAGCGGCATGGAGAGGAGCCCGTAGTGGTTTTCTGCGACTTCGGTGCCAACAAAAAAGGTCTATCTGCGGAGGAGCTTGGGAAGCGTATCGAGGTTAAGTAGTGCGAAATGGAACACCCGATTGGCGAACCTTTTTCGCGAACGGGACTGCGATCCCAACCAACGCTAATACACTCCGCGTTCGCGGTCGTATCCCAGTCGCAGGCCGAGTTGTTTTTCGTTGGCCGCGGCGGACTCGCGGCCCAGTTTCTCATACAACTCGCCGCGGTGATAGTGCATCACGGCCAGATTTTCATCCACCATTCGCAGGCGGTACTCCAATTCACGCTGATTGGTAAACCGGGCCGTCCGCAAGTCGAGCAGCTTGTTCTTCTCGAATTGCGTAATCATGATGGCCTGATCCAGGTCGCGTTCCGCTTGCTCCAAGTTGCCCAGCAAGTAGTGCAAATAACCCCGAGTGTCGAGGAACGCCGCGTTGTCTTGGTGTCCTAGATCGATCGCCTTCTCGATATCAGCCAATCCCTGCTCCAGGCGGATATTGCCCAAGGCGCAAAGATACGCCCTGCTGTTGAGCGCAGACGCGTCGTTCGGCCCGCTTTTTTCCAACGCCGTCGTCGTATCGGCGAACGCCTCCTCAAAGCGGTTCAACCGCGCCAATGCAAAGGCCCGCAACATGTAGCCGTCGGGGTCGCGGGGCAGCTTGCCGACAATGCGGTCGAAGTCCTCGTAGGCCCCTTGCGGATCGCCGTTCCTCAGCCGGAATTCTCCCCGCAGGCGGAGATAGTTCAGCTCGTCGGGCGCCCATTGGCAGGCATTGTCGGCGTCGGCCAGCGCCCCGGGCATATCGTTTTCCAGCATTCTTTCCACGGACCGCTGGGCAAAAAACTCGCCCATCTTGGTATCGAACCAAGGCCGAATCTCCTTGCCGAAACCAAAGAACAGCACACAGCCAATGAACGACACGAACATCGTGCCGCGAACCCAGGGAGCGTGAAACCATCGCTGCGACCGCTCGACCTGATACTGCGGAATCAATTCAACTTGGCGCTCGACGTCGTGATCGCGGATATCGTGATGGATGGGAAATCCATGTTCGTCGAGTCGAATCTCGGGACGGCTCATAGATTGCAACTGCCTCGTGGGGAGCGTGCGAACAACCAAACAATACTTTTAGCCTATGCCGATTTGCGACATCGGACAAGCGGAACCCAACGATGGGGGGGAGGTGGGCGGTGGTCAATTTCGTATTTATTATTGCTTATTTGTTATATATTAGTGGAGCGCGAGACGCTGACGCGAGGCGTTGCGATTGGCAAATGGAAAATTCTCTTACAATCCGTTACCATACGGATGACCTGGATTTCAACCTGCCACACGACCGCCATCTGATTTGAGGGATGATCGCATGAGACTTGCCGCTTTCGCGTTATCGACTTCGCTGGTTCTGCTGTCCACCGGCTGGCTCGCCGCCGAGGAAAATTGGCCCCAGTTTCGCGGACCGGACGCCACCGGGGTGTCGATCCAGGAAGGCTTGCCGCTGGAGTGGGACGGCGAAAACAATATCAAGTGGAAGACCCCGCTGGCCGGTTACGGGGCCAGCAGCCCCGTCACCTGGGGCGACCGAATCTACGTGACCTACTACAACGGTTACGGACTTAGCCCCGACGATCCGGGCGACGAGACAAACCTGAAGCGGTGGCTGGCCTGTTTCGAGCGCCGCGACGGCAAGCCGGTGTGGGCCGCGGATGTCGCCGCGGAGTTGCCGGAACAACCGTATCAGGGCTTTGTCGCCCTGCACGGCTACACTTCGAGCACGCCGGCCGTCGACGACGGCGGCGTCTATGTGTTCTTCAATCGGACCGGTGTCGCCGCCTTTTCTCACGAGGGGGAGCAGCGCTGGCTGACCAACGTGGGAGACGGACTGCATAATTTTGGCGCCGGCACGTCGCCGGTCCTGTACGGCGATCTGGTGATCGTCAACGCCTGTGTCGAAAGCGGTTCGCTGGTGGCGTTGGACAAGGCGACCGGCGAAGTGGTCTGGGAGCAAGGGGACATCAAACGAGCCTGGAGCACGCCGGTGCTGGTGGATGTCGACGGCAAGACCGAATTGGTACTCAGCACGGAAGGAAAGTTGCTGGCCTTCGATCCGGCCGACGGCACGCCGCTGTGGAGTTGCGCCGGCATCGACGACTACATCTGCCCGACCATCATCGCCCACGACGGCGTGATCTACGCGATCGGTGCCCGCAAGAACACTTGCATCGCGGTCAAGGCGGGGGGCCGAGGCGACGTGACCGAATCGCACCTGATCTGGGAGCTCGATAAAGGCTCCAACGTCTCCTCGCCGGTCTATCACGAGGGATACTTGTATTGGGCCAGCGAGAGCAAGGGCATTGCCTATTGTGCCGACGCTAAGGAGGGCAAGTTGATTTATCAGGAGCGGATCGAGCCGCGGCCGGACCGCATTTACGCCTCGCCGGTACTCGCCGACGGCCGCATTTACTATGTCAGCCGCGACAAGGGAACCTACGTCCTGCCGGCCAAGCCGGAGTATGAACTGCTCGCCCACAACGTGATCGCCGACGACGACAGCATTTTCAACGCCTCCCCGGCCGTTTCCGACGGCGACTTCATTTTGCGAAGCGACAAGTTCTTGTACCGCATCGGCAAGTAGCACGGCGACGCCATGCCCACCATGCTGGCTTGGATCGCTCGCCGACCGCCGTCAGCATTAGAAAATCGAATGAAACTATTCCGATTAGCGAATGCGCGGCACTCGCGAGGGCTTTTCGCATTGGCCGAAACTTATCGATCAGCCCGCCGTTACATTCCGGCAACAGTCGGGTATTGCCATGCGGCTGGGGCGGCCAACTTCGCCTCCTCCGAAGAATCGGACGCAAGCGGAAATGGCAGGGGGACAACTTTGGAAAAGATCGTGCTTTAGCGTGACGTATTCATCCCGGGCGTGTTAAAATTCCTATGGCGATTTGGAAACGCCCTGGGCGCGACCGACTGTCGGCCATGCGGCTTCGGGGCGGTACACCGCCAGATCGCTTATTGCATCCATCCTTTGATAGAAAGGGGAACCAAGATGCCATTGTTCGAAATCGAGACAGAGAACCACATCATTATCACCTGGGCCAGCGACGAGGACGGCGCTCGCGACGTGGTCAACGACGCCTATCCGAGCGAAGACGTCGTGCGACTCACCAAGCGGCCTCGGGACACCTGGGTGATCTCCAAAAGCGCGCTCGGAATTAGCGACACGGCCGAGCAATGCAGTACCGCTCGCGACTGCCTCGCCAAGGCGGCCGGGGACAAGGTCCACGCCATCCGACTCTACATGCACGAAACCGGCACCGACCTGGAACGCGCCCGCAAGGTGATCGAGTCGAACATGGTGATGGGCTGGTAACGAAACCTGGTAGCTGCATTCGCCAGAATGCAGAGGTGCGCCGCTTGATGACCAGACTGCAGGCGGCGCTAGCTGCGCCGCTTTCAAGTCTTGGTGACCAGGGCTTGAGGGGTCTGCCAGGGCAGTTTGGAACAGGAGGGAACGAAGAAAACGGAGGAATGCATGCTCTGTTGACTCTGATCCGCTCTGTTGCCTGACGTTTGAAGTTGCAGAATGAATGCCCTGTCTGTACGGTCAGGCGTGGATGCAAGCTGATACGACGAACCAAACCAGGACAACACGCTATACCGTCATCCGATTTCGGACGTAACTACGATCACTTTGTTTGAGCGAACTGAGAGAAAAGGAGACAACTGAGAATTCTTTCCTTCGTTCTCTCTGTTCCCTTCTGTTCAAAATCCTGGTCACATTCAATTTAAAGCCCTGGCCTTGGCGACGAGCTCCGGCTGGGCGGGCGGCTCGTCCTTTTCGTTGGTCGGATGGCTCTCTTCGCCGTCGTGATAGAAGATGCGGTTGCGGCCGGCGCTTTTGGCGCCGTAAAGCGACTGGTCGGCGCGGCCCAGCAGGCCGTCTGTCTTTTCGCCAGGCAGGATGGTCGCCACGCCGCCGCTGACAGTCAGGCTCAGTTCGCTATCGATCTTGCGGCGCAAGCGGTCTGCGAAGCAGCGTGCGCCGTCCAGCGCCGTGTTTGGCATCACTACAACGAACTCTTCGCCGCCGTAACGGGCGACCAGATCGGTCTCGCGGACGCAGTCGTCGATCAACGCCGCCACTTCCTGCAACGCGCGATCCCCTTCCAAATGCCCGTGCAGGTCGTTGACCTGCTTGAAGTGGTCGATATCCAGGATCGCGATGGAAAACACCGTATCGTAGCGGGTGTGCATCGCTTCCAGCGTATCGAGCGCCTCGTCCAGCGCTCGGCGATTGCTAATGCCGGTCAGCGGATCGGTGCGGACTTCGGTGAAGCTCATCAGGCTGTTGGTCTGTTGGCGGATCTCGTCGTAGGCATGCGACAGTTGCGAGGCCAGCCGCATGGTGGGCGCCAGCACTTCCTCCGCCTCGCGGCAGAGATCCTGGAACCCCGCCTCCTGATCCTTGCCGCTGAGGGTGGCCACCCGATCCTTGAAGCGCGCGACGCTCGAGTGATGCTTGGCCAGATCCTTGCGCAGCACCTCGGCGATCTTTTCCAGTTGCTTGGCGACCAGTTGCGCCCGCTTCAGCTCGCGGCGGGCGTTCACCGTGTCGGTGAATTGTTTCTTATTGGCGCTGCGACCGAACAGGTAGCCCACCACGGCGATAACGCCCAGCGCCACCGGAGCGGGTATCTGAATTGCCCACAGGTCGAACATTGCTATCATCCAATCGTTCGGCACGGCTGTTTGTCCTGGTTGCGGAAAGTTGTTGGCACTTGCTGGACGTTTCCTGCGGCGGGGTCTAGTACTTGGAACGCGAGCCGAAGCCTTGCAGCAGCATGAACCCGAAGACCATCGCCGCGACCAGCAGCATCAGCCATTCCCCGCGGTTCAAACTGTCGACCCACTGCCAAAACGACTGCCCTGCAAGACGAAGTTGCTGTAACATGGCTCCCCCACATCGTGATGTCTCAAGCGGGCTTGCCCGCGAGCAAGCCAATGCAATCCGCTTGCAGCGACGACTGTGAAAGTCTAGGTCATGCAGCAATGCCGGCGGACCGGCTTGGCGGCCAAATACCGGCTCCGGCGCCTTCTCGCGGCGCCGCCGGCGCGTCAGATGCGGAACAATCGACACCAGCCGACCTGGCGCGAACCGGATCGGTCGATCGGCCCACTTTTGGTAGTTCCAATTTGTATACGGCTAACGAAGCTCGACAACTTCAGTGGCGGCAACGCTAGCTGTCAGCTATCAGCCGTCAGCATTGGAAAAAACGGGCACAAAAACCGCCATGCTCCACTTGCACGGGCAACGGTCGGTGGTATCATCAAGGTTTCCGCCTTTGCGGAAAAACTGGGGCCGTAGCTCAATTGGTTAGAGTACCGGACTGTCGATCCGGTGGTTGCGGGTTCGATTCCCGTCGGCCTCGTTTTTGCACCTTGCCTATTTTTGCCAAAATGCGCAAGTGGCGGACGCTGCCAGCGTCCGCAAACTTGACGGCGGCGTCTCGTCGCCGAGCCTTCTTACGCCTCGCCGGACTATGGCAGCGTCCGCCACGATCAAAGCGCGCCGCCATTCGGCCAGGCGTGGAAGAAGTATCGGTGGCGGACCCAGTGGGGGTCGACGATCAGGCGGATGACGACGTTGCTTGTTGCACGATCGACCGGATCGTCTAATGGCCCCAATCGCACTGCTCCCCGCTGATTGTCCGGCGTGGCGGCGTGGAAGCCGGACCAGCCGATGACGCCCAGCCGCGAAACCGTGCCGCCCGCTTCCTCAAAGTCGCCGTTTTCGGCCGTGTGCAGCGCGACGGCGGCTTCCCAACTGGCGGGCCGCACCCCTTCGGTCACCAACAGGTCGGACTTCAGTTGTTCCACTTGGGCGGCCACGTCTCGGGCCGACGCCTTCAAATAGCCGACCGTGCGATATTCATACGGGCCGACCCCCAAGGATGAATTGCCGCCGAGGTTCACCACGTTGGCCAGCCGCACCGGCTGCTGGAGCAATCTTTCGCTGGCGGTCCGCACGGCGGCCGGTAGCGGGCCGCGA
>JBGTJT010000185.1:0-13379 GCA_041744995.1 Pirellulales bacterium
CCGCGGCGGCCGGCACGGCGACGCAGGGTTATCGATCGGCCGCAATGGCATGGAGCCGGTGACCAAATTCATCGATCACGCCATCGACGCAGAGAAGCCGTTCTTCGTGTGGTACGCGCCGTTTCTGCCGCACACGCCGCACAATCCGCCGCAGCGGTTGCTAAACAAGTATACGAAGGAGGGCCGCCCCGGCGACGTTGCCAAATACTACGCCATGTGCGAGTGGTTCGATGAGACGTGCGGCGAGTTGCTGGCGCATCTTGATGAGCGGAATATCCGCGAGAACACCATGGTCGTCTACATCTGTGACAACGGCTGGACGCCCCGCTCGGCCAACGCCGACGACCCGAACCAGAAGCAATGGGGCGGCTTCGCGCTGCGTTCCAAAGGCTCGCCGTTCGAGGGCGGCGTCCGCACGCCGATCATGATTCGTTGGCCGGCCAAGGTGAAGCCGGCTGAGGCCGACGATCTGGCCCAGAGCATCGACCTGTTTCCCACGATTGCGCTGGCCTGCGGAGCGAAGGCTCCCGAGGATCTGCCGGGCATCAATCTGCTCGACGAATCAGCGCGCGCCAATCGCGACACGATCTTCGGTTCGATGCACGCCATCCACAACATGACCCCCGGCGACCCCGACGACACGCTGCAGTATCAATGGTGCATCTCCGGCGACTGGAAGCTGCTCATCCGTCACGACGGCCAGGACACGACCCAATACAAGAACGTCCACTCCTGGGATCGCGAGCCGTTGCGGCTATACCACCTGGCCGACGACCCGCACGAGCAGACCAACCTGGCCGAACAGCAGCCCGAGACCGTCACCACCCTGCGAGCAAAGCTCAACGCCTGGCATCAGCCGTCAGCGCCCAAGTAGCGCGCGAAGTTGAATCGTGTCGCTTTGGTGAACAGCAGGCCGTGCTGTTTGCTCCTTGGAATGTTGGTTTGTGATACAATCAAATTGGTATCTCGCCAGCGAGCCATGTGCGGTCGCGCTTGGGATTCTAGCGTCATTCCAACGAAATTCACATGAAACGCCGTCGCAGGCGGCCTCGGAGGGCCGCCTTACGACGCCCCGTAATCAGCCCCGTAATCAAAGGAACCACCATGAAACGACATTCAAGACTCCTCGCCCCAGCACTCCTTGTTCTCCTCACGGTTCTGGTGGGTGCGACCGCCGGAGCCGAACGGCAGCCGGCCAACGGCAAACTGAAGATATTCATCTTGTCCGGCCAGTCGAACATGGTTGGCTTCGGGCAAGTCGCCGGCAGTCCCGGCACGATGGAGACGTATCCGGAGTTCAAAGGTAACGTGGCCGGCGTGGAAACACGCGATTTTCAGCGCAGCCGAGAAGAGTCTCCTTCCGGCCAGGGGTTCCACTGGATGCGGACTTGGGAAACGTACTATCTGATCGGCAAGTCGATGGGGGATTCGATGATTGAGTTACTGGCTAACGCCGGGGCTGATCCTGGGCCACGCCGGTAATGCCAGTCGCGCGACAGGGCCGCCGACGCTGGCGGCGTCGGCCACGACCGCTTTCTCTACACCAAAACCAACGATCTCATTGCGATTCACATCGCCTGAGTGAGATCCGCAATCAAGTCGTCTGGGTCTTCTAAACCGACCGAGATGCGTACCAGGCTGTCGGTGATGCCGTGGGCGGCTCGGTCGGCGGCGTCGTAGCTGGCGTGCGACATCAGCGCCGGCTGCTCGATCAGTGATTCCGCCGCGCCCAGACTGACCGCCAGTTGAAACAGCTTGGTCGATTCGACAAGCCGCTTGGCGGCCGCCAGGTCGCCGTTGATTTCGAACGACAGCATGGCCCCAAAGCCGCCGTCCATTTGCTGCTTGGCGATGGAATGCCCGTGATGACTCGGCAAGCCGGGATAGAACACCTGCTTGACCTGCTCGTGCTGGTCGAGGAATTCGGCGATCTGCATCGCGCTGCGGCACTGCTCGCGAACTCGCAGCTCCAGCGTCTTGAGTCCCCGCGAGGCAAGAAAGCTCTCCAGCGGACCGAGCGTGGCACCGGTGGCGTTCTGCACGAAGTACAGCCGCTCGTAAAGCTCGCGATCCTTGGCTACCAGTGCTCCGCCGAGCAGGTCGCTATGGCCGCCGATGTACTTGGTCGCCGAATGCATCACGATGTCGGCGCCCAGTTCCAGCGGCCGAGTCAGGACCGGCGTGGCGAACGTGCTGTCGACCCCCAGTAGCAGCCCGTGCTTGTTGGCCAGCGCGGCGACGCCGCACAAGTCGGTGATCGACAACAACGGATTACCGGGCGTTTCCACCCACAGCAGCTTGGTTTGCGGCGTGATCGCCCGCTCGAACGCTTCCAGGTCGTCGCTGCGAGCCAGCGAGACGCCAATGCCGGCGCGGTTGCAGATCTTGTGAAACAGCCGGTAACTGCCGCCGTAGATGTCCGCCCCGGCCAGGATATGGTCGCCGCTTTCCAGCAGCATGGTCACGCAATGAGTGGCGGCCATGCCGCTGGCGAAGGCCAGCGCGCCGCAGCCTCCTTCCAGATCGGCCAAGGTGGTCTCCAGGTTCTTGCGCGTCGGGTTGCCGCTGCGCGCATAGTCGAACTCTCCCCACTCGCCGGCGCCCGGCTGCACGTAGGTGCTGGCCAGATGGATCGGCGGCACGACGGCCCCGGTCGACGGGTCGGCGGCGTTGCCGACATGAATGGCTCGGGTGCGAAATTTCATCGGCTTGCTACCACTCGAATTCTTACAGGAGGATCAGTTTGGCGAACATTCGGACCAGCTCAAGAACAAGGTTCATATTTGCAAGTCCAATTTGAACAGAAGGAAACGAAGAGAACAGAGAATCGTGACTTCGTTGCCTCAAATACCGAAGTTAATTTTGAGTCAACCCCTTAGGTCAATTTCCGGGGGCGAACAGCGGCCCGACGAGCGTCATGGTCAGCGCGGTGATCAGCAGCACGCCGATGAGATTCAGCCACAGGCCGGCCTTGGCCATTTGTGGGATCGTGACCTCGCCGGAGCCGAAGATAATCGCATTCGGCGGAGTCGCTACTGGCAACATGAAAGCACAACTCGCGGCCAGCGTCGCCGGAAAGATCAGGATGTAGGGGTGTACGCCCAAGCCGGGCGCCAACGCGGCAAGCACGGGTACCAAGGTGGCGGCCGTGGCGGTGTTCGACGTCAGTTCAGTCAGAAACAGGATACCGGCGGAAACGCACAACACCATCACGATCACCGGCGCCCCGGCGAAGTAAGTGGCTTGCGCCCCGAGGAACTCCGCCACGCCGTTGGCCGCCACCGCCGAGGCCAGGCTCAGCCCGCCGCCGAACAACAGCAGAATGCCCCACGGCAGGCCCTTCGCGTTTTCCCAATTCAACACAAACCGCTGCTCCGCGCTGCCCGAGGGAATGACAAACAGCAGCATCGCGGCAGTCATGGCGATGCCTTCATCGGTCAACGAAGCGAAAGGGCGAAGTGTCGTCTCACCCACGGTCCACTGCAACGGGGTTAGCAGGGAGCGGGTGATCCAGAATGTGACGGCCAAAATGAACACGATAAACGTCGCCCATTCACCGCGATTCGGCTTGCCGAGTTGCTGCACCTGTTGTTGAATCAGTTCCTTGGCGCCGGGGATCTGTTTGACGCGAATCGGATACAGCACCTTGGTCAGCAGCAGCCAGGTAATCGGCAGAAAGACCATTGCCAGCGGCACGCCCAGCATCATCCACCGCGCGAAGCTGATTTGCGTTTGATACTGCGGGTCGATCTTGTCGTCCAGGAATCCGGCCAGAAAGACGTTTGGCGGCGTGCCGATGATGGTGGCGACGCCCCCGATCGAGGCGGCGTAGGCGATGCCCAACAGCAAGCATAGGGCAAAGTTCTTCCCCATCGAATCATCGCCCGACTCGGCGTTGCCGTGCGTTTTCAACAGCGCGATCACGCTCAGCGCAATCGGCAGCATCATGGCGCTGGTGGCGGTATTCGATACGAATGCGCTAAGCACCGCCGTAACCAGCATGAAACCGCCGATCATGCGGGTCGGTTGCGTGCCGACGATCTTCAACGTCGTCAAGGCGATCCGCAGGCCGAGTCCCCATCGTTGCATGGAGATGGCCAGCAGAAAGCCGCCCATGAACAGAAAGATCAACGGGTTGGCATAGGGGGCGGCGGTGGCCTTGATGTCTGCGATTTCCAGTATTGGAAATACCGCCAGCGGCAGCAACGCAGTCACGGTAATATCGACCGCCTCGGTCAGCCACCACAGCGCCATCCAAAGCATGATCGCCAGCGTGGCCTGGCCGGCGTGCGTGAAAGGGACTTCCGAGCCAGTTGCATCGACATAGGTGTCAGGCAGCACCAGATACAAGGTCGCCGCGGCGAGCGGCGCCAGGATGAGTCCGGTCCATTGCACGATCCACTTTAGCTGTTTGCCGTCCACTCAGGCGCCGTCTTTCCGGTTTATCGTTGCTGGTCGATCGCTTCCAAAGCCTGCGCCAGATCGTCGATCAAGTCTTGCGTGTTCTCGATGCCGCAGGAAAGTCGAATCATGTTGTCGGGAATACCGAAGGCGCGGCGCTCTTCCGGCGTGCATTCAAAGTAGCTCATCACCATCGGCTGCTCGATCAACGATTCCACGCCGCCGAGACTCGGAGCGATGCGAGGTATCTTGGCCGCGTCGACCACGTTGGCCGTCTGCCGCCAATCGGCATCACGGAGCAGAAAGGTGATCAATCCGCCGAAGCCCCGCATCGTTTCCCGGGCGACCTCATGATACGCGTGATCCTCCAGCCCCGGATAGTACACTTTCTCGACCCGCGGATGAGCGGCCAGGAATCGGGCCACGGCGAGGCCGTTGGCATTGTGCCGTTCCATCCGCAATTCAAAGGTTTTCAGGCCCCGCAACAGCAGGTAGATATTGTGGGGGCTGTTGATCGCCCCCATGATTCCCCGCAACTTGCGAACCGGCGCCAGGCCCTCCTGTGAGCCGGCCACGACGCCGGCCAATAGGTCGTTGTGGCCGCCGAGGTACTTGGTTGCCGAATGCAACACGTAATCGACCCCCGCCTCAATCGGTCGCAGGTTGTACGGCGTGGCCAGCGTGGCATCGATCAGCGTCTCCACTCCGTGTTGCTTGCCCACTTCGACGAACCGCTCCAGATCGATGCAACTGAGATGCGGATTGGTGGGAGATTCGCTAACGAGCAATTTCGTGCGTTCATTGATCGCCGCCTCCATGGCGTCGTAGTCGCACGCCTTGACCTGCCGGGTGACGACGCCGAAGCGGGACAAGTGCTTCGCGCAGAATTCGCGACTGCGGTGATAGCACTCGTCGAAGAACACTACCTCGTCGCCGGAGTTGAGCTTGGTCATCAACAGCCCCACGATGGCGGCCATGCCGGTGGAGTAGAGCACGGCCTCCTCGGCTCCCTCGAGCGCGGCGAGTTTGGCCTCCACGATTTTCTCGCTCGGGTTGCCGTAACGGCCGTACTCCTCGCGGGGCTGCTTTTGCTCGATGAAATCGATAATCGACTGCGTGTCGGCAAAGGTGTACGTGGATGCACAGAAAATCGGGTCGGTGATCGAGTCGCCCGGTTTTTGCCGATGCTCGCCGGCGTGGACGGCGACGGTGCTCATGCCGTCTTGGTGGCTGTCGTCGGTGGAATGTTCGTTCATGGAGGATCCCGTTTGCGGAGAAATACCCGATTGGTCCCGACCGGCAAGCCGGCTGTGGGCTAATTGCGACGCGGTCGTCATCGTAAATCCTTGCGACTGGTAGCCCGTGATTTTTAACAATTCTGGCAAAAAGATTTTGGGGCAAAAAGATAAACGGCATTGAACGCCAACTGCATGGTCATGAGCTAAGCATCTTAGACCACGAAGCGCGTTGTCCCGGTGGATCTGGACGAATTGATTAAATGCAAAATCCAAGCGACCAACATCTTTTTGCCCTTAAATTTTTTTGCCATTCCACGGGGCGGGCCTACTCACCCTTCACGCATGCACTTTCTACCATTTCCTCAGCGCAAGCAAAAAGCCGCGGCGAATCCAACAGGAGATTCGCACACGGCCGCTTGGTCGTTCAATTTTGAGGCTGCTATTTGAGGGCGAACAGGCGATAGTTCATCAACGCGTGTTGTTCTCGGCAAGCAGTGGCTCTTTAGCAGTGGTGGCTGCAAGCGGCCGCAAATCCCATTGATGAGCAAGTATACGCCGATACGTTTCCAGCAACAAGCAGTTGGACTCGCAAATGTCTGAAATTGCAACGATCGAGCAAAACACCGGATCTCAATGTTCGCCTCGCGTCGGCAGGCACTGTTCCCCATAAAAACTTCGCCAAAGTTACAGTTTGTCCAGAATCTGCTAATTCCCAGGCTCACAGTGCTCACTTGGCCCAAGAAATGCTAGACAGTCCCGCAGCATAATGGCTAGAATGGTAAGAGGTTTTGCAGCCCTTTGTTGAGCACATCGGCGGGCCGAACGGCTCGGCAGCGTAACTCGAGCTAGCCGCGACTCCAACCACGGGGTACAGGAGTATGGAAACATTCCAAGGGCGTAGGATAAACCCGCCACTGCCGGGAGAACATCGTCGGGGCCTGAAATTCCGTATGAAGGCATGCACTGTGGGGGGTCTGTTCTTGGGCGCTGTGGCGTGGGCGGTGTTGATTTCCAATCCGGCAGGGGCGGATGAGCCGCCGCAAGCCGATCCGCTCGACGTGCAAATCGCTGACCTGATCGGCGAACTAGGATCGCCCACGTATGCCACCCGCCAGCGGGCCACCGATCAATTGCGGGAGATCGGTTTGGCGGCCAAGGATCATTTATTGGATGCGGTCGACAGTAACGACGCGGAAGTGCGCTATCGCGCCCGCCGATTGCTAGTCATCGTGCTAGCCGAGGATTTCGACGCCCGAATCGACGCCTTTGCGGCCGATGAAGAAGGCGCCTTCGAGCACGACCTGCCGGGGTGGGAAGCGTTTCAGGAACTTGTGGGGCACGACCCCTCGTCGCGCAGTCTATTCGTGGAGATGCTCCGCGCGGAACCGCTGCTATTGGAGACCATGACGGAGGAGCCGGTTCGACTGAAGCAGGCATTGGTCAACCGCTGCGATCAGTTGACCGTCGAGATGCGGCGTCCGAAGATCGTGGACAATCGGCAAGTGCATCCCACTTTTTCACTGGGGTCGGTCGCGGCACTCTATTTTGTGGCAGCCCATCCTGAGGTCACGATTGACAACAGCCTGGCCAACAAGATGAATCAGTTGATGCATCGCTCGCCGCTGCGGCAGGAGATTACCGCCGGCGAGAGTGCTTACGGACTGAAACGACTGCTGGGGGCCTGGATTTTGGCCAGCGCGAACTCCACCATGGCGTATCAAAATGTTTGGATGGCGCTGCAGTACGACATCGAGGAAGGCTTGGAGCCGGCCAAGCACTTGATTCAAACCAATCAAGCCGGTTCGTCGATCCTGCCCACGGCTATTATGGCAGTGGCGAAACTTGGCGGCGAGAACGAACGGCAAACCTTGACCGACTTGCTCGAAAAAGAACAAGTCGTTCGCACGTATTCGCGCAACGGCAAGCGACTGACGTGCCAGACTCGCGACGTCGCCTTGGTGGCTTTGCTGCATCTCGATGAGGGTGATCCGAAAGAATATGGAATGGATCACATCCAGCCGAATGCGCAGACGCTCTATCAGGTTACGACCATCGGGTTCGAGAACGACGATCAGCGGAGCGCCGCCTTCGAAAAATGGCGCCAGTACCGGAAAACAACACAGCAACAGGATGCAGCAGAAACCACGGACGAGTAGTTGAAGCGGCGGGCCGTGTCGGTCCGCCGAGCGCTCGTCGCCAAGGAGGCGCGAGCTGGGACAGCAGGAGATCGAGATTCATCATGGTCACGCATAATTGTACGCCCGCGAACGACTTGGAGGCCGGCCGCCGCTTACCTTGGTTGGCTCTATCGGCCGCGGCATTGGTGGCGGGGTTGTCGCTTCCGCTGGCAGCGCAGTCACCGTCCGGCGCTGTGGCCGAGGGCGAACCAGTCGCCGAGGCGACCCAATGGGTTCGCCAATTGGGCGATCCCTCTTACGTGGAACGCGAACGGGCCTCGCGAAAGTTGGCCGCGATGGGAGTCGACGCGCGTCCGGCCCTGATGGAGGCGTTGCAAGCCGACGACGAGGAAGTTCGTTACCGCGCCCGCGGTTTGCTGCTGAAGATTCTCGACGACGACTTGAACTCCCGGATCGCCCGCTTCACTGCCGATATCAACGGCGGCGTCGACGCGAATCTGCCGGGCTGGCGCCCTTATCGGGATTTAGTGGGGGACTCGCTGGACAACCGGCGCCTGTTTGTCGAGATCATTCGTTCCGAGCCACTGTTGATGGAAGCACTGGAATCTAGCCCCCAAGAAGCGACCGAAGCGTTGCGGATCCGCGCCAACAGCCTGCAACAAGAGATGCAGCAACCGCAGTTTTTCGACAATCAGCACGTGCCGCATCGCGTTGCACTGGGAACCGTTGTGGCATTCTTCCTGGCCGCCGCCGACGAGGATGTGGCCATCGACGAGAACATCGGCCGCATCGTGCAGTCGATTCTTTACCAGTCGTCGTTTCAGGTCGACATCAACTCAGGCGTCCGAGCCGAGCCGCTCCGCCGGATGCTCGGCCGCTGGATCGTTCGCAATCGATCGACCACCATGGCGTACCAAGGGCTGCATTTCGCCATGCAGTACAACCTGCAGGAAGGCCGCGAACTGGCGATCCACCTGATCCAAGCAGGCGGGCAGCCGGCGAATCTCCTGCAAACCGCGCTGCTGGTGCTGGGGCGGTTCGGCGACGCCGACGACCTGAAAACGGTCGAGCCGCTGCTCAAGGACACCAGCCCCGTGCAGTTTGGCGCCAATCAAGAAAACTTCCAACAAGAGGTTCGCGACATCGCTTTGGCCGTGGCCATTCATCTTTCTGGCCAGGAGTTGCGTGAGTACGGATTTAGCAACGCCCAGCCAAATCCGCAAATGCTGTACAACCCGGGTACGCTGACTTTCACTTCACCGGCGATGCGCGACGCGGCGTTCGGCAAGTGGGAAGCCTGGCGCGCCAAGCAGCCCGCGGCGACCCCCGGCAAAAGCTGAATAGCAGGCCCAATGTGCATAACCCCTACATGAACCGCCGTCGGTCAAGTCGGCGGAGTCGCCTCTGCTGAGTTTTCTTTTGACAACACGCAACGACGGCGACGATACTAGAACGTTGCTTGGGTCGAACGTCGACAAGTCGATTGCGGAGAGCCACACGTGTCTGAGTTGAACGCGGCAGCGCCGCCACTATCGTTCATGCAACGCTGGCGGCCCTGGGTTCCAGCGTCGTTCATTCTGGCGACGACGGGGATTTTTGTCTGGGCCAAATGGTTTTCCGATTTGGAGGCTGGCTGGCGGGTTGTCTCGGTGATGATCGCCATCGGGATTTCCACGGTAGCCGTGCTGCTGTGGTTCGCGATTCGCACTCCCATTCCGAGAGCCTACAAGGGGGGCGTGTTCGCGACGCTGGGTGTTGCGACGGCGCTGTTCTTCGCCTCGTTTCAGATCGACTTTAAGGGCCGGCTGATTCCCATTCCTCGCTATCGCTTCGCGCGGGCCGCGCCGCTGGATGTGGTCGAGGCTCCGGTCGACCTGCGAGAGACGAAGGGCTATTATCACCCTCGCTTTCTGGGAACTTCCTTTACGCCGGAGTTCCCGGAGATTGCGCTGGCAACCGATTGGAAAAGCAGCCCGCCACAGCTTGTTTGGCGGCGACCGATCGGGGAGGGTTTCTCGAGCTTCGCCGTCGTCGGCGACTACGCCGTGACGCAGCAGCAATCGACCGACAAGCAGCACGAGCTGGTGGTTTGTTATCACTGGCCGACCGGCAAGGCGCGCTGGCGGCATGCCGACAAGCTCTACTTCGAGTCGTTTCTCGGTGGCCGCGGTCCGCGAGCGACGCCCGCCATCGACGAAGGCCGCGTCTACGCCTTGGGATCGTTCGGCCTGCTCAATTGTCTC
Source organism: Pirellulales bacterium (assembly GCA_041744995.1). Classification (GTDB taxonomy): domain Bacteria; phylum Planctomycetota; class Planctomycetia; order Pirellulales; family UBA7805; genus JBBDLY01. The sequence continues at coordinate 10,021 of JBGTJT010000185.1, forward strand.
GACGGCGCCACCGGCGCCTTGCTCTGGTCGCGCAACATCGTGGAAGAAAACAAAGCGACATTGCCGCAATACGGCAAGACCAACTCGCCGCTGATCGTCGACGATTTGGTCGTGGTCAGCGCCGGCGGGCCCAACGGTAAATCGTTGATCGCCTACGACAAACAGACCGGCGACGAGGTCTGGTCGGCAGGCTCCTCGGAGTCGAGCTACAGTTCGCCACAATTGGCGACCATCGCCGGCGTGCGGCAGATCATTAGCTTCAACCAAGGCACGATCACCGGGCACGATCCACGGCAAGGCGATATCTTGTGGACCATCGACTGGCCCGGCGATATGCCCAACGTGGCGCAACCGAGGGTGCTGTCGGGCGATCGATTGCTGGTAACCAAGGAATACAGCACGGGATCGGCGTTGTTTCAGATCGACCGCACCGACCAACGGTGGTCGACGCGCGAACTATGGGCGGATCGCAAGTTGATGAAGACCAAATTCACCAATCCGGTCTACCATGAAGGCTATGTCTACGGACTCAGCGACGTGTTGCTGCAATGCATCGATCCGTTCGATGGCAAGCAGAAATGGATCATGCGGGGGGACTTCGGCAATGGGCACGTGTTGCTCGTGGGCGACCTATTGCTGGTGCAGACTGAGCAAGGCACACTGGAACTCTATCCCGCCCAACCGACCAAGCCGCAGCGGTTGGCAAGTTTCCAGGCACTGGAAGGTCGTACTTGGAACTATCCCGTCCTGATGGGCGAGTATCTGCTGATGCGTAACGATCAACAGATGGCGCTCTACCGCCTGCCGCTAGAGAACTCGGCGGACGGACCCACCCAGTCGGCAAAGGTTGCGCGGTAACGAAAGAACCACAGGAGAGGCAATGGGGAAGAGGTTACCGACGACCGCGGTGGATACTGCGAAAGTCGCGGGGCGGCGCACGCTGCGATTCGAATCGATGGACGAAGTTGTCGCCGAGTTGGACCGGCTGGAACACGCTCAAGTCGTACTGCTGGGCAACTGGTCGCTAGGGCAAATCTATTGGCACTTGGCCCGTGGTTTCGACGGCGCCGTGGATGGTGTTTCGCGGGAATTGATTCCCTGGTACTTGCGCCTGTTCGGTCCGCTAGTCAAGCAACGCATCCTCAATGGCCGCATGGGCGCCGGATTCAACATTCCGAAAGCCGCCCGGTCGGCACTGATCGCCGAGCCAGAGGTACCGGTAGAGACGGCGCTGGCGGAGCTGCGTGCCGCGATCACCCGGTTCGAACGCGACAGGCAACCATCCCGCCATCCGGTCTTCGGCAAATTGACGGTCGATGAGTGGACTTTGCTAATGCTGCGGCATTGCGAACTGCACCTGAGCTTCGTCTTGCCGCTCGACTCGGGGCATAACAACTAGTGCTTTGTCACGATTTGGTATTTGGATTGGGTGCCATGCCCACGATGCAGAACCGCTGGATGCGCGCCACCTTAAGAAAGCGGTAAAGCACGAGAGACGCAACATGGGCATGCCGCCCTAGCACCTCACATGCCCATGCTCCGTAAACTCCGCGTGGGCATGGCACCCCAAAAGGGCACTAGCGACCGGTGCAAAATTGACTATCTTGCGCTTCGCTGATAGACTAATCTTCTTAGACGTTGATTTTTCAGCGCGCCGCACCTCAACGGTGAGGGCCCCACCTGGCGCGCTGTGGCATTTCGCCCCCTTGAGGCCCCGATGGCCTGCACCCCACGTAGTCGTGTATGGCGGCAAGTTACAGGTTGGACGACGGCATGGATCGGCCTGTTCCTGTTGGCGACCGGCGCGAACGCCGCGCCGAGAATCGATTTCAACCTGCAGATCCGCCCCATCCTCTCCGACCGCTGCTTTCAGTGCCACGGTCCGGACGAGCAGCAGCGCGAGGGAGGTTTCCGGCTCGACCTGCGCGACAGCGCGATTGGCGAGGCGGAGTCCGGACTACATCCTGTCGTACCCGGCAAGCCGGACGAGAGCGAACTCATGCTGCGGGTTGCCTCGGACGACGAGTTCGAGCAAATGCCCCCACCGCACGCCAACAAACCGCCGCTGACCGAGGCGGAAGTTGCGCTGCTCCGCCATTGGATCGAGCAAGGCGCCGAGTACCAGCCGCACTGGTCGTTCATTCCGCCGACACGGCCCGCACCGCCGCCGGTGACGCAACAAGATTGGACACGCAATCCGATTGATCATTTCGTGTTGGCCCGCTTGGAAGCGGACGGACTGTCGCCGTCAGAGCAAGCCGACAAGCGAACGCTTATTCGCCGCGTCTCGCTCGATCTCACTGGGCTGCCGCCCACTCCTCAAGAAGTGGAGCAGTTCGTAGCCGACCAGTCGCCCGACGCGTATGAACAACTGGTCGACCGGCTGCTGGCCTCGCCCCGCTACGGCGAGCGGATGGCCTGGCCGTGGCTCGACGCCGCTCGCTACGCCGACACCGACGGCTTCCAGGCCGATCCCACGCGGCCGATGTGGCCGTGGCGCGACTGGGTGATCAAGGCGCTCAACGACAACATGCCGTTCGATCAGTTCACCATCGAACAGCTCGCCGGCGACCAGTTGCCGAATCCGACCAACGCGCAGATTATCGCCACCGGCTTCAACCGCAATCACATGCACAACGGCGAAGGGGGTCGCATCGCCGAGGAGACGCGGGTGGAAAACGTCTTCGACCGCACCGAGACGACCGCCACGGTCTGGATGGGGCTGACCTATGGTTGCGCCCGCTGCCATACGCACAAGTTCGATCCGATCGAGCATACCGATTACTTTGCGCTGTACGACTTCTTCAATCAGACTTCTGAGAACGGCGGCATCCACGGCGGTAAGAATCCGCCCAGGGTCGGTTACATCCCGCCGGATGGTGAGCAGGAATTGGCCGGGCTGGAGGCGTCTTTGGCCGCTATCGAACGGGAACTGCTGGCCGACGATCAAGCAGCCGATGCGGCGCAAGCCGCCTGGGAAAAGAATGCAGCCCGCAGCGGGTGGGAGATACTCTTACCGGTCTCGTTAAGTACGGACAGTGAGTCCAAACTGGTCCAACTCGAAGATGGTTCACTCCGCGCCGAAGGGCCGGTCCCCGACAAGGACGTCTACACCATTATCGCACGCACTAACCGCACGGAACTGGGGGCGATTCGACTGGAAGCGATGCGGGACAACGTCGCTTCGCCGGTCAACAGCACCGGCCGCGCGGAAAACGGCAACGCCGTGATGAGCGAATTCGAGGCATTCGTCCGCCCTCCGGGCGATTCGGCCGCCGAGTTCCAGCCGCTGAAGATCGTTCGCGCCACGGCGGATCATGCGCAAAACAGACACGAGATCGAGCAGGCCTTCGATGGCG
>JBGTJT010000186.1:0-5539 GCA_041744995.1 Pirellulales bacterium
ACCGGCGCGGCGGTTGTGTTGATGGGTGATGGTGCGCTATTTGCGCCGCTTGGTCCGGCCTACACCTCCTTCCCCATCTGGCAGCGGCGTAGCTGCCAGTGCTGCCGTGCTGATTCGGCATGTACCCATATCGTGCCGTCGACATAATCGCTACCTTTCCGGTGCGCCGACGGCCTTGTGCGCCGTCCGACCGATTCCAACGGCACGAGTTTCATTCGCGACTGTGCGCGGTAAAATAGCTTTGGAGCCTGGCAATCGCGAACCGAGGATTTTTTAGGGAGGTTGTACCATGTCTAAAACCACAGAGCTGGTTGCGCGCGGCGTCGAGCCGGAATTGGTGGAGCGACTGGAGCAGCGGGCAGCCGCGCATGGCGTTTCCAGCGAGGAGGAACATCTCAGGATTCTCCGCGCAGCCTTACTGTCCGATCAGCCGTCCCAATCGCCTCAGATTTTGAAAGACCTGCTGTTTCAGATGCCCGACGTGGGAAGCGATAGCGACTTCGCCCGTGTCCGGGATACTCCTCGCGAGGTCGACCTGCTGTGAGTGGATATTTGCTTGACACCAACGTCATCTCCGAACTCCGCAAGGGCGCGCGGTGCGACTTGAACGTGCGAAAATGGGTCGAACAGCTTCCGGCAACCGACATCTATTTGAGTGTTCTTTCGTTAGCCGAAATTCGCAAAGGGATCGCGCAGGTTGCGTCCCGCGATCCGGTGCAGGCGGCACACCTGGAAAACTGGCGAGCGACTCTGGAAGGGGAATATGAAAGGCATGGGAGGTTGCTGCCAGTGACGGCTGCCGTGGCCTACGTTTGGGGCGATTTGCAGGGAATTCGTCCTGTGGCGACGATGGATGGGCTGATTGCGGCGACTGCCGCGGCCAACGATCTGACACTGGCAACTCGTAACACCGCGGACTTTGCAGGTCTGCCGTTGGATGTGTGGAATCCATTTGATTGACTTGCAGGATGGCGGCGGGGTGGCACGGGCGGCGTTGCCCTTGCCTTGCCCATTTTGGGGTGCCACTGGCGTCGAGCGGTAGCTCGTCGCCAGTGCGAGCTGCTGGTACCCTCTGCGTTATGAAACGGACAGCACAGCCGTAGGCCGGACCAAGCGGCGCGAAAGATTCCCCACAGCACATGACATAACCGCCGCGCCGTTTCGGCAGCGTAATCCGAAACGTGAATCTGCCGGAAGAAAGACCTCAACCCTACACCAGCAGCCAAACCGCCACGTTCATATAAATCACGATTCCCAGCACGTCGATGATGCCCGCCACGAAGGGATTGCTCATTAAGGCGGGGTCGAGGCCGAGGCGGCGGAATGCTAGGGGGAGCACCGCGCCGATCAGGGTTCCGGAGAACACCACCAGCAGAATCGTCAACGGCAGTACCAGGGCGTTGCGCAAGCCGACAAAGTAGTAGGCGGCGAAAAAGCCGCAGAGTCCCAGCAGGCCGCCCAACAGCAGGCCCTGCAGCATCTCGCGGCGGGCGACCTGCCACCAATCGCCGATGGTCACCTGGCCGGCCGTGAGCGCGGTGATGATGAGCGTGGCCGATTGGCTGCCGGAGTTGCCGCCGCTGGAGATAATCAACGGAATGAACAGCACCAGCCATTCCCATTTTTCCAGCACGCCGATGTAGCGCTCCATCGCAAAGGTGGTGGTCAGCGCGCCGAAGAACAGAATGAACAGCCAAATGCCGCGCTTCCAGGTGAGCATCAGGATGGAGGTCGTTAGGTACGATTCTTCCAACGGGGCCACGGCGGCGCTGCGGTGGGCGTCTTCGATCGCTTCTTCGCGGACGACGTCGATCACGTCGTCGTGCGTGATGATGCCGAGCATGTGATGCTCGCCGTCGACCACCGGAATCGCCAGCAAGTCGTAGTGAGCGACCTTGTCGGCCACCGCTTCCTGGTCGTCCATCACATTGACCGAGACGATGCCCCGGTCCATGATGTCGCCCAGCAGCGTCTCCGGCTTGCCCAACATCGACATCAGATTCCGCGCCGACAGCACGCCGCGCAAGTGGTTCTCGTCGTCGACCACGTACACGTAGTAAATCGTCTCCAGGTCTTCCGCCTGTTTGCCGAGCGCGGCGACCGCCTGGCCGACGGTGAGGTTCTCGCTCAAGCCGGCGTAGTCGGTGGTCATGATCGCACCGGCGGTCTGTTCCGGATACGAGCGCAGGCGTTGGATGTCGCGGCGTTCCTCGGCCGGCAGCAGCGGCAGCAGTTGGGCCACGATTTCCGGATCGACCTCGTCGAGCAAGTCGACCCGATCGTCCGACGGCATCTCGCCGATGAACCGCGCCATCTCCTCCGGCGGGGCGTAGGTCATGACCTCGATCTGCTTGGGCAGCTCGAAATAGCCGAAGATCATCTGCCCCACGCCCGGTTCGGCGTGCTGCAGCACCCGCCAGATCTCGTCGGCGGCCAGACCCTCCATGAACTCGGCAATCCGAGCCGGATGCAGCGCCGAACAAAATTCGGCCAATTGGGCGTGATCGTCCTCGGCGAGCATCTCGCGGAGTTCAGGCAGATAAAGCGGATTGGGGGCGGTCACGGGTAACGCGCTTTCAGTTCCAATTTTTGACGAAGGACGCGGCTTGTTGAGAGCACATTGTTAGCTATCAGCCGTCAGCCGTTAGCAACCAGGAACTGCGTTTGTCCTTGCTGAGGGCTGATAGCTGATAGCTGACAGCTAATTACTGACAGCTAGCCTCGCCATAGTGTAATGGAACCGCCCCCGCCGCGCCAGCGGGCGCAGCAATCGAGGCCGGCCGCGTCCATCCATTGATGGCGCGACCGGCCTCACGAAATGGCGATCCCCGGGGAGCGACTTGACCGTGACGATCCTCATGGGGACGCCGGCGGGAGATCCGGTTAGTCCGCCGATGCGCGGGGAACGAGTCGCGGCTTGCCGAAGTCGGCGGGCAGGCTCTCAAGCTGAATGTCGAGCGTCTGCTTTTCACCCCCGCGAACCACTTCGACTTCGAGCGTCTCGCCCACCGGAGATCGTTCCACGATTTGCTGCAAGTCGCCAGGCGCACGCACCTGCTGGTCGCCGAAGCGGACGATCACATCGTTCTCCTGCAAGCCGGCCGCGGCGGCGGGCGTGGCGGGATAGACCTGCCCTACGACGACACCGGAGCGCAAGTCGACATCGAGTTGTTCGGCGATCTCGGCGTTCACTTCGCCGATGGCGACCCCTAAATAGGCGCGCCGGACCTCGCCGTTTTCTTGCAACTGGGCGATCACCCACTTGGCCAGATTCACCGGGACCGCAAAGCCGATGCCTTGGTAACCGCCGCTGCTGGAGGCTATCGCCGTGTTAATGCCGATAACTTCTCCTCGCAGATTAACGAGCGGCCCGCCGGAGTTGCCGGGATTGATCGCGGCGTCGGTCTGCAGGAATTTCGCCCTGCGAATCTTCCCCAACTCGCGGCCCTTGCCGCTGATGATGCCCGCACTGACGGTCGACTCCAAGTCGAATGGATTGCCGATGGCGATCACCCAGTCGCCGATCGACAGGCGATCGGAATCGCCCAGCTTCGCGGCGGGAAGATCGTCGGCCCCTTCGATACGCAGCAGCGCGAGGTCGGTCTCTGGATCGGTGCGAATGTCGGTGGCGACGAACTCGCGTCCGTCAAGCAGCTTGACGACCACCTCGTCCGCGCCGGCGACCACGTGGTTGTTGGTTAGAATCAGCCCCTCGCGGTCGATGATCACGCCGGAACCGGTACCGCTACGGACTTGAGGCGGCAGGTCTTCGATGTCGAAATCCATCCCATCCGGCAGGTCGAAGCCGAACCGCTTGAAGAATTCCTCATGCGGCGTCCCTTGGAACGGATTTCCGCGAAAGCCGCGGATGGCACCCGATACGTCTTGGTTCGTCCTTGTGTTGAGGGTCACCACCGCCGGTTTCGTCGCCTGGGCGGCCGCCCGGAAGGCGGTTGATAAATTCTGCGCGTGCGACAACCCTTCGCGCGCTTCTTGCTCGGTGACGGGGCGTTCCTGGTCGGCGGCGATCAAAGCGCCGCTGAATGTGCCTCCGGTCGCACCCACGGCCAACGCCGCAATGAGCGCCAACATCACGCTCCATGTTCTCCAATCCCGCTTTGCTCTTTCAGCCATCGCAAACTCCTCCTCGATTCAATTGTCCTGTTCACTTGTCCCACGCGTTGACCGGCCAGCCACCGAAGGCAACACGTTCGGCCGGTCTTGTATTGCATTTTTTCGTTACGTTGCACTGTTGGGGATGGTTCGTCGCCAGCCGGCCGTCTACTGGGCGAGGGTTCGCGCGGCATCCTGCGTGATTGACAAAAAGCGTTGTCGCAGTTAGTTTTAGGTATACGACTCCGGTCCCGCTAAGGACACGTTCGACGGTCCAATCTGACGATTCATGAGTACTGACCTACCCCCGCTAGCTGATCGCGAACAGTTGCAGCGCATCGCCGCCTGCGAGCAGCGTATCGGCTACGTGTTTCGGGACAAGGACTTGTTGCTTTCCGCCCTGACGCATGCCTCCGGCGCGAGTCACCGCCTGGCGTCCAACGAACGGCTGGAGTTTCTGGGAGACGCGATCCTCGGTGCGGTCGTGTGCGAGATGTTGTTTCAGCAATATCCCGAATATCTCGAAGGGGATCTCACCAAGATCAAGTCGGCGGTCGTCAGCCGGCAAACCTGCGCCAAGTTGAGTGAGGCGCTGGGGATCGAGGAATTCCTGATCCTCGGCCGGGGGATGGCTAGTCATCCGAGCGTTCCCCCCTCGCTGCTAAGCGACGTGTTCGAGGCGCTAATCGCGGCGATCTATCTCGACGGCGCCGGCGACGCCTCGCGCGCGTTCATCGAGCAACACCTCGGTCCGGAAATCGAATTGGCCGTCAGCGGCGAGTTGTTCGGCAATTACAAGTCGCAGTTGCAGCAAATGGTGCAGCGGGAGCATGGCACGACGCCCGTCTACCAATTGGTCGACGAAAAAGGCCCCGACCACAGCAAGTACTTTCAGATTGTCGCCGAAATTGACGGCCAGCAATTCGAACCGGCCTGGGGGCGCAATAAGAAAGAGGCCGAGCAACGCGCCGCCCGCAACGCCCTGAAGGTGATCCGGGCCGACGGCACCATCCACGAGGAAGATTCTTTTGACGACAATGGATCGGCCGACGATCCCAGCAGCGCGGATCAAGGGGCGTGAGCGGCGACCGTCCGATCGCCGTTGCCTTGCTTACCGGCGGACTCGATAGCGCGGTGGCCGCCAGCATCGTGCAGCGACAAGGGATCGAACTGGTTGGGTTGCATGTCGAATCGCCGTTTCACTGTGGACAGGGAACGTTGGATCGGGCGGTCGAACGGCTGAACATTCACTGCGAGCGTCGCTCAGTCGACGAAGAGTATCTCGACGCCTGGCGCCGCCCCCGGTTCGGTTTCGGCAAGGGCGCCAACCCATGCACCGATTGCCATCGTTACATATTCGGCATGGCGGACAAACTGCTAACGGAACTTGGCGGCGAGTTTGTCGTCTCCGGCGAAGTGCTCGGCC
>JBGTJT010000187.1:0-10653 GCA_041744995.1 Pirellulales bacterium
GGAGCGGAAGGCTGGGCGGCCGGCGGCGCGGCGGCGGCGGTAGCGTCCGCGGCGGCTGGCTTTCTGGTCGCCATCAATTGCTGGATCTGCAAACGAGTCAACGGACCGCGCAGGTAGGAGAGCGCCCACCGCGTTTGGAACACCACCGGCTGATCCTCGTGGACGTTGTTCATCAGAAACACGCGGCTGCCAAGGCCGGCGAGCGTAGCTTCCATCTGGGCCTTGTTGAACGTCGACCCCGCCTGGATCGAGGCGCCCTCCAGCCCTTCCAGTACCCGCATTTTGTCGCGTTCCGTCTGCAAGCGGCCCAGGAACCAGGTGCCTGTATTCGATAAGCCCTTGTAATCGAGATCGACGGGGTTCTGCGTCGCCAGCACGATCCCCAGGCCGTAGGCGCGGGCCTGCTTGAGCAGCGTGAGCATCGGCGTCTTCGAAGGCGGATTGGCGACCGGCGGGAAATAGCCGTACACTTCGTCCATGTAGAGCAACGCCCGCAGGCTGGTGGTGCCGGGCTGGCTGCGAATCCAGGCCAGCACTTCGTTCAACAAAATCGTGACGAAGAACATCCGCTCGCTGTCGCTGAGATGGGCGATCGAGATGATCGACAGCCGCGGCTTGCCCTCGGCCGTGTAAAGCAGGCGTTTGATATCGAGCGGTTCCCCCTCCATCCAACTGGCGAACGAAGGCGAGGCGAGCAGATTGTTCAGGCTCATCGCCAGCGCCTTGCGGTCCTTGCTGGGAAAGAAGGTCTCGATGTCGATGATGCCCACGCGGTCGAACGGCGGCGCCTGAATCTCGCCGATCAAGGCGGCCACATCCAGGTCGCGGCCCGCCCGCCAGGCGCGGTCGAACAGGTTGGCGATCAGAATATGCTCGCGACTGCGGACCGGGTCGGCGTCGATCCCCAGCAGCGACAGCAGCCCGCTGGCGCTGGAAGTGATCCGCTCGCGGAGCGCGTCGGAGTCTTCCAGTACCGCCGCCGGCGGGGCGGCGAAACTCCGCAGCACCGTCAGCGGCAGCCCCGCGCTGCTGCCGGGCGTATAGATCGCCAGATCGACCGCCTCGCGAAACAGTTTGATTCGCTCCGGCGACTGCCCCCAACTCGCCAGGCCGTCGCGCCACGTCTGGGCGGTGGCCGCCGCGTGCTGCTCGGGCGTGATCCCCTTCCGCGCCGCGGCCGATTCATCAATCCAAGGACGAAAATCCTCCGCCGCCAGGTTGGGAAACGTCAGCATCAGGTTGCCCAAGTCTCCCTTGGGATCGATGGCGATGGCGGGTATGCCGTCGATGGCTGCCTCCTCCAGCAGCGACAGGCACAGCCCGGTCTTGCCACTGCCGGTCATGCCGACGCAGACGGCGTGCGTGGTGAGATCCTTGGAGTCGTACAGCAGCAAGTCGTCGCGAAGCTGTTTGTTCTCCAGATCGTACGACTTGCCAAGGTAGAACGCACCGAGCTTCTCATATTCATCGGTCACGGGGGCGGACATGACTAGCTCCTGAGCAGGCTGATGGACCAGTCCACTTTAATAGATCGCCCCCTCAAATACGATTGCCCACATCGTTTAACCCGTAGCCGATCTGGCTGAAAGCCGCCATCCGTCCCAGCGAAATAACAGCAGCACGCCGGCCACTGTGAGACACTGGAATAGATTGAGCATACTTTGCAGAAGCGTAAACGATGAGAAGAAAGCGCCCCCCGGTGTCACAATCCAATACTGAGTAGCTGTCACGATCCCGATGACTACAATCCCCGCACTCGCCGAGGCTAGCAGGCGATGGCGCGGCTGGAAGACGATCCAAATCCAGGGCAGCGATACCAGTGGATTGAACACCAACAGCACGGACTCCGAGATATTGTAGGCCGCTCGATGCAGTCGCGGCGGCAGAATTTCCACGACTCCCCACTGCCATGCGGCAAGCAGCACGGCCGCCAGCAGCGTGACAACCATGACATGCTTGATGCGGAACTGCCACTTGTATCCCACGCGGCCTCCGTCGACATCGGCGTCTCGGACGAAGCGCCAACCGAACAGCCGGGCGGCCATCCACAACGGCAATTGCGCAGTGCCACAGCAGACGATGACAGATCCGCCCACCACCGCCTGCATTTCGGTAACGTCGTTTACAAGTCCTATCCACCAGAAGCCAACCAACAGCAGAATAGAAATGCCGATCAACAACAGCAACGCTCCCCAGAAACGCAGTGCGGCCCCCTGCGTGGCGAACGTGGACCAGGCGGCAATCAAAGATATTTGCCCGACAATAATCCCCACCATCGCTCCCGCAACCACGTTCTCCCAACTACCGTGCCACGCGTGCGTATCCAAAACCCAAGGCGTGGAAAGATCGATCAACGCGAATGCGAGCACAGTTACCGTCAACAGGGCCGCGACCTCAGGGCGTAACATCGGCCAGATATCCTGGAGTTGGGCTGCGGCGCGGCGCTCGCCTTGATTGGCGATTTCACTGCACCGACAGGTCTACGCCGCATTCTGAAGCAAAACGGCGAACGATGCAATCAATCTGATAGTATTGCCGCCTACACCGCCTGCCACCGGGCTGATACAAAACCCGCTACTGAATCCCCAATCCCCAATCCCCAATCCTCAATCCTCACGCCTCAATCCTCACGCTTCAAGCCTCACGCCTCAAGCCTCTGTTACACGCCCGTTACTGTATCTGCGGGGGCAATCGTGTTACGATCAGGCGCGGCCGTTTTCTCGCGGTCGGCTTTTCCCATCATTTCAGGAGACCGCACGATGAGCCGCTTGTACATCTTGGCCGTGACTTTGGCCGCCACCGTTTGGATCGCCGCTGCTGCCGCCGCAGAAACCCAAAGCGTCACCCAAGCCGGCGCGGTCGAGCAGGTCACGCTCTATCGCGGCCAGGCGCTGGTCTCGCGGACGATCCCCATCGAAGCCGCTCGGGGAAATATCGAACTCGTCGTGCCCGATCTGCCCGCCAACGTCGTGCCCGAGAGCCTGTTCGCCGAAGGGGCCGAGGGGCTGCAAGTCCGGGCGGTTCGCTATCGCACTCGTGCTGTCGGCGAGGCGCCTCGTGAGGAGGTCCGCAAGCTGGACGATCAGATCGCGGCGTTGCAAGCCGCGCAACAAGAGATCGCCGCCACGCAGCAGTTGGTCGCCCAGCACATGCAGTATCTCGACAAGCTGGAAGGCTTCGTGGCCCCCACCGCCACCGCCGAATTGACCAAGGGCGTACTCGACGCCGAACAGTTGCAGCAGCTTACCGAGTTCACCTTCACCCGCCGGACCGAGGCGATGAAGCAACAGCTCGATCTGCAACAGCGGCTGCAGAAGTTGGGCGAAGAGATGAATCTACTGCAGCGCCAGCGGGCCGAGTTGACCGACGGCTCGTCGAAGACCGTCCGCGAGGCGGTGGTGTTTATCGACAAGCGGGTCGACGCGGCGGAGAGCGTGACGCTAAATTATCTCACCGGCGGCTGCGGTTGGAGTCCTTCTTATAACTTTCGCGCGCAGGCCGACGCGGCGGTCGTGCAGGCGGAGTACAACGCCATTGTCTATCAGCGCAGCGGCGAGGACTGGAACAACGTCGAGCTGACATTAAGCACCGCCTCGCCGGTGCTCAGCGCCAAGGGGCCGGGGCTGGCGCCGTTCGAGATTTCGTTGGCCTCGGCCGTGTACGCCGGCCCAGCGCAACAGAGTTTGCCGGATCTGTTCGAGGCCAACCAGCCTCCGAATGCTCAACCGGGATTGAAGCCCGCGGGAAGTTATGCCTCGCCCGGCAAGGTGGCCGAGCAGGTCAAGGACATCCGCCAGCAGCGCGAGCAAGCCCAGCAAGGCCAATCGACCGCCTACGGCAGCAAGGCGAATCTCGACAACGCCTGGCAGTTCAACCGGGCGGCCAACGAATACCAGGTGCTGGAGCTGGTCGGCCAGGCCGACGTGCTCCGCAGCCTGCAACAGGAATCGCCCGCCTCGGCCGAAGGCCCCAGCATCAACTACCAACTGCAAAACCGCATCAGCATGGCCAGCCGCGACGACCAGCAGATCGTCCGCATCATGCGGGCCGACCTGGAAGGCGAACTGTACCACGTGGCCACGCCCGTGCTGACGACTTACGTCTACCGCGAGGCGGAAGTGGTCAACACCAGCGACGAGAATCTGCTCGGCGGGCCGATCAACGTCTACCTCGACGGCCGCTTCGTCGGCCGCGGCGAGATCGGCACGGTCGCCCGCGGACAGACGTTCGTGCTCGGCTTCGGCGCCGATCCCCAACTCCGGGCCCGCCGCGAGCTGGTCGACAAGGACGAAACGACCCAAGGCGGCAACCGCGTGCTGAGCTTCGACTACCGGCTGACGATCGAGAACTACAAGCAGCAGCCGGTCGACGTCCGCGTCACCGACCGCCTGCCGTTCGCCGAGCGCGAGAACGAGATCAAGGTGACGCTCGACACGGGTGAGCACAAGCTGGCCGACGATCCATTCTATTTGCGGCGCGAACGCCCCCGCGGCATCTTGCGGTGGGACGTCGAGGTGCCGGCCGGCGCAGCCGGCGAAGACGCGGCGGTAGTCGACTACGACTACACCCTGGAGTTCGCCCGCAACCTGCAAATCACTAGCCCCCAAGGCAACGGCGACCCGGAAGAGAAACTGCAAGAAGAACTGCATGAATTGGAGCGGTTCCGGCAGTATCGGAATTAGGTTTGAGGTTTGAGGTTTGAGGTTGTTCGTTTAACCCGTAGCCGGAGGCGCAGGCGGGAATCGGGACGGATACTCCGCAAGGACTCGGGCCGCAAGCGACCCGCGCAGGCGTGGTGCAACGCTGTTTGGTGTCGCCTACACGGCCATCGTCGCACCACGTTTATCCTGATGCTCGCCTGCGCCTTCGGCTGCGGGTTAAACGAGTCTTTGGTGTCGCTTACGCTCAGTCCCAATAGGGACGACAGCACCTAGCCTGGGACGTGAGTCCCAGGTAGATGGCCAGAATATCTATCGGCCGAGCCGTTGTCGCCGAGTACAATCGGCGGATGACCGAGGCCGCATCTCGCCGCGGTTGGCCTTGATCATTTGCGATTCGCTCGCCTTAGTCATCGACTTTGTGATATCAAGGAGTAGTAGCGAGCAAGCAAGACAGGAGACGCTCACATTGAGTTCTTCGCCACCGAACCTTGAGCTGGGGCACGCCTTCCAGATTTGCGTTTGGGTGGCGCTGTTCAATGCGCTGGCCATGTTTGTCCCCGCATGGGGAGCACGGGTTGTGTTCCGCAAGCTGATTCCCCGTGTGCGCGAACGCCCCAAACCACGCTACTTCGTGGTCGACGTAATTGTCCTTCTGGCGATGTTGGCTGCGGCCAATGCATTTGCACCATTGCTTCGTTCAGAGTACACGGCCGGTCGCGTGATGGTCGTGCTTGCGGGTGCAAACATGTTGGTAATAGGCACTTGGCTAATCGGTTTGCGCGCGCTTGCGCGATGCCAGATCACCTCAACAGGGCATCGTATATTGTTTCATGTAGTCCTCCATCCACTCGCGATCCTGGGTCCGGCGAGTGTGATTACCGCTGGCATGTTCGTGTTCGGCAGCCTGGAGATGTTCGATGATCCGTCCCCGCAAAAATTGTTTGAGTATTTGACCTTCGTGATATTGGTAGCCTTGCCGACTCTAGTAGTCGGTTTGTCATTTTGCTTCACTGCAAGATCCCTTTTTCGGTGGAGTTTAGCGAAAGAAGCGAGTGGTAAGTTCGTCCATCCGAACCATGCTGCACAAGCGCCAGCCAGTCCCAATAGTGACGACAGCACCTAGCCTGGGACGTGAGTCCCAGGTAGGTTGGCAGAACGTCTATCGGCCGAGCCGTTGTCGCCGAGTACAATCGGCGGCTGGCCGAGGCCGCATCTCGCCGCGGTTGGCCAGAGACGTTGCGGCTAACCGCAATCATCCCGTTTGCTTTCCGTTTGGGTAATTGCGAAAATAGAATCGGCACGGCCAGCGTCGCTAGGTTCTACTAGAGAGCAATCATGCAACAGCAAATCAAGATCATCGTCGAGAAGCACGCCGACGGGTACGTCGCCTATCCCATCGGACTAAAGGGAGTCATTGTCAGCCAAGGCGACACCTACGAGGAAGCCTTGGCGGAAGTCAAGTCGGCCATCGCGTTCCACATCGAGACATTCGGCCCCGATGTCCTCGACTGGGACGAACTGGCGCAAGAGGTGTTTGTCGCCGAAACGGGTGTAACGTTCTGATGGCGAAGTTCCCTACAGATGCCTCGAAGAAGAAAGCGGTCAAGGCGCTGGAGTCACTAGGTTTCGCCGTCGTCCGAGAAGGGAACCATATCGCCATGCTTCGCAACAATCCGGACGGCACCACGACTCCGCTCACGATGCCCAATCATCGACGCATCAAGGGATCAACGCTACGGGCCATCCTCACGCAATCTCAGATTAGCCGAGATGATTTCCTGAAGGCGTACCGCAAGTCTTGAAGGGTTGCACCACGCAAGGCCAGGCTTTGGAGCGTTATTGTGAGCCGCAAGTTCGTGATCTACGTCGACGTCGACGATACGCTAATTCGAACCGTCGGGAGAAAGCAGATTCCGATACCAAGTTGCGCTGACTATGTGCGACAGCAGTTTGCCCAAGGCCATACGCTGTACTGCTGGAGTCGCGGTGGAGAAGAATATGCCCGTAACGTGGCAATTTCACTGGGTATCGCGGATTGCTTCGTCAGCTTTCTGCCAAAGCCCGACGTACTGTTGGATGACCGCTTGGAGCAATCGCTAGCTCATTGTGAGTTCGTCCATCCAAACAATGCTGCACAAGCAGCGATCAGTCCCGACAGGGACGACAGCACCTAGCCTGGGACGTGAGTCCCAGGCAGATTGCCAAAACATCTATCGGCCGAGCCGTTGGCGCTGCCTTCCATCGGCACGTGACCGAGGCCGCGACAATCCGCGGCCAGCCTCAGCAAATTGCGGCCTCGGCCATCCACTGATTGTCCGCAACGTCAATTACTCGGCCGTGTTGATCATATGGGCCGCTACCTGGGACTGACGTCCCAGGCTACGTCCTTACGCCCCTACCGGGGCTTTTGTCGCGTCGCTGCTTCACCAATCCGGCCCGCTGCCCAGCAGCCGCTTGAGCAAGCCAAGCTGCCCGGCGTGCATTAGTTCATGATCGCCGCACCATTGCACGCTGCCGAGCTTGGTCTTGAACAGGCGGTGCGGCTTGAGTGCGGGGTTGTCGAGTTCTTCATCGGCCAGGTTTCGCACTTCCTCCAGACCCGCCGCGCGGACCCGCGTAAACACCGCGACAATCTCCTCGCACGAAGGATAGAGGCCCGCATCCTCCTGCGGCGTGCTTCCTTTGCCGAACAACGCCAAGAACTCCTGCGAGATCAACTGCGCGTCTTCCTCGCGCGCCGCCCGGACCCGCTCCAGCAGCAGCCGGTAGTCGGCCATCGCCAGGTGCCCCACCTGCCACGCAACATGCGTCACGCCGCCCGGCATGTGGAACCAGTCGGCCTGGTCAATGCCTGCGAGGCGTTCCAAGGTATAGCGGCGGGCGAAGTCGAGATGCTGAAGAGCTTGCGAGAGTCGGGACATGGGAGGTTTGAGGTGTGAGGTTTGAGGTTTGAGGTTGTCGTTTAACCCGTAGCCGGAGGCGCAGGCGGGCATCGTGTAGGCGAGATTGAGGCAATGCCAGTGCAAGTGACACCAATGCATTTTCGGTGAGAGCGACTTGGTGTAGCTTGCGGCCTTGCCCTTGCGGATCAGGAATCTTGACGCTCGCCTGCGCCTCCGGCTACGGGTTAAACGATCTATGTGGCCATTGAAACACGCGTATCTGATTCCCGTCGGGATCTTTCGTTACGAGTTCGTGGAAGCCTTCGCGGTTGGTGCCGAGCAGCTTGTACTTCGTGCCCGCTGCATCCAACCGCTTGGCCGCGGCGGCCAGGTCGGGCACTTCGTACGAAAAGCTAATCCTGCCCGGCGACTCTACCATGTCATACCTGCGAAGCAGCGCCAGCCGGCAGATATCATTGCTAGCAGCGTCGCGGGCGATCAGTAAGGCGAAGCCATCTTCGACCACCCGGGCGGCCACCTGCAAGCCCAAGGCGTGCCGGTACCAGTGGATCATGGCCTCCCACTGGGCGGTACGGATTTCAACGGTGTACAGGCTGGGCATGGGGTGAAGCTCTTAGCTGTCAGCTATCAGCCGTCAGCTTGGGAGGTTTCGGGCTTGGGACTTCGGGCTTCGGTTTTCGTCATTCGTCATTTTCGCATTCCCCACTCCGCATTCCGCATTCCGCATTCAAGCGAAGCTGACATTGACCCCGGCACCGGGTTCACTAAAATGTTGCGGTTTCCTACTTTATAGGCAGTAGCCCGGCTTCGCACCACGGCTATTGGCTCCCAAGCCGGCCCAATTCCGCCGTGGTCTCTCCCTTACTACCGCCTGAAGTTGAGGAATTGATGACCGACACCCCCACGACCGACCAAGAACACGAACACGGCATGCACGAAGCGGCCCGCCGCCAGAAGCTCGCCCGACTGCAGGAATTGGGCGTCGACCCCTGGGGGCAGCGGTTCGACGACCACCTGCCGATCGCCGACATCCGGGCCATGGCCGCCGGCGTCCGCTACGTCACTGAAGACGGCCGCCAGATCGAACTGCCGCCGAACCTGGCCGATATCGACTTCCGCCAGTGGAAGGCCGACCAGGGCAAAGGCGAGCTTGTCGGCCCCAAGGTCCGCGCCGCCGGCCGGGTGATGCTCGACCGCGACAAGGGCAAGCTGCACTTCATCGACATCCAGGACTGGACCGGCAGCATCCAACTGTTCGTCGGCAAGAACCAGATCGGCGACGAGAACTGGGAAGTCGTCCAGTGCATCGACCTGGGTGACTGCATCGGGGTGGACGGCGAACTGCGGGTGACCAACACCGGCGAGCTGTCGATCTTCGCCGAGAAGATTCACTTTCTCACCAAGAGCATCCTCGCTCCGCCCGAGAAGCATCACGGTTTGAAGGATACCGAGCTGCGCAGCCGCATGCGGTATCTCGACCTGCGTTATACCGAGGGCGTGCTCGACACGTTCATGAAGCGGATCAGCATCGTCCGCTCCATTCGCCGCACGCTCGACGACCGCGGCTTCGCCGAGATCGAAGGCCCCACGCTGCACTCAATCGCCGGCGGCGCGGCGGCGCGGCCCTTCAATACGCATCACAACGCGCTCGACATTCCGCTGTTCATGCGGATCGCCCTGGAGTTGCATCTCAAAAGACTCATGGTCGGCGGCATGGAGCGGGTGTACGAGCTGGGCCGCGTCTATCGCAACGAAGGGATCAGCCCCAAGCACAATCCCGAGTTCACCATGCTCGAGGTCTACCAGGCCTACGGCAACTACGAAACGATGATGGAGCTGACCGAGACGATCATTTGCGACGCGATCCGCGCCATCGGCGATACAATGCTGCTGCCGTGGGGCGACAAGACAATCGATTTCACGCCGCCGTTCCAACGGATGACCTACGACGAACTGTTCAGCGAGCATACCGGCATCGACGCCAAGGACGCCGCCGCGATCGAAAAGCTGGCCCAATCGATCGGCTTCGAGACGGCTGGCCGGCATCCGGACGTGATCAAGAGCGACGTGTTCGAGGAAAAGGTCGAGGATTACCTGACCGGGCCGATCTTCGTGATCGACTACCCGGCCAGCATCTGCCCGTTGACCAAGCGCAAGGCAAGCGATCCGACGATTGCCGAGCGGTTCGAGCTGTACGTGGCCGGCATGGAACTGGCCAACGCCTACACCGAACTGAACGACCCCGACTTGCAGGAAGAGCTGTTCCGCACGCAGTTGGCGGGCATGGCGGCTGAAGACTCGATGGCCAAGATGGACCACGACTTCGTCCGCGCCCTGAAACACGGCATGCCCCCGGCCGGCGGCCTCGGCGTAGGCATCGACCGCCTGGCCATGCTGCTGACGAACTCGCCGAGCATCAGGGATGTGATTTTGTTCCCCTTATTGCGCCCGGAGTAGAAATGGATTTCCGAACATGATTTAGGATTTCAGATTTCAGATTTCAGATTGCTTGTAGGCAGGCCGTTGCGTTGCTCCAATCTGAAATCTGAAATCTGAAATCCGAAATCCAACCAGCCAAAGGATTGGCAATGTACAAACTCTTACTCTGCTGGCGATACCTGCGGACTCGGTTTATCGCCTTGGCTTCGATTATCAGCGTAACGTTGGGCGTGGCGACGATGATTGTCGTCAACAGCGTGATGGCCGGCTTCTCGCACGAGATGCAAAGCCGCATCCACGGCGTGCTGTCCGACCTGGCGCTCGAATCGCGGGGGATGGACGGCTTCGGCAATTTCGAGGGGCACCGCCGCAGGATCATGGAGGCCGTCGGCGACGACATCGAGGCGATGACCCCCACCGTTGCCGTGCCCGCCATGTTCACCTTTCAGGCGGGCGGGCAGTGGATCAACCGCCAGGTGATGTTCATCGGCATCGACGCCGACACCTACGGCGACGTGAGCGTGTTCGACAAGTACCTGCAGCATCCGGCCAACCGCGAGCAGCTCAGCTTCGATCTTCGCGAGAGCGGCTACGACACGGTCGACCACACGCTCGACGCCGACGAGGCCGTCACCCGGCACGGCATGCAG
>JBGTJT010000188.1:0-2890 GCA_041744995.1 Pirellulales bacterium
GCCTTCTCGGCGGCGATCTGGGCCAGCGTATCGCCCAACTGCTTGGTGTGGTCGAAGCTAATGCTGGTGATGACCGAGCAGATCGGCATGCAGACGTTGGTCGAATCGAGCCGGCCTCCCATGCCGACTTCCAGGATGGCGACGTCGACGGCCCGTCGCCGGAAATGCGCAAGCGCCATCGCCGTGGTCAACTCGAAATAGGTCGGGCCGAGTTCGTCGATCTGCGGTTGGGCGTAGTCCCGGTCCATCCGTTCCACCACCGGCTGCAACTGTCGCACCAGGGAGACAAGCTCCTCGGCCGAACAGGGGCGGCTGTCGATGGCGAACCGCTCCTCCAGCCGCTCCAAATGGGGCGAACTGTAGACGCCCACCCGCAGCCCGGCCGCTTGCAGCACTCGCGAGAGCATTTCGGCGGTCGAGCCTTTTCCCTTGGTGCCCGCGATATGGACGATCGGAAAGCAGTTTTGCGGATCCTCCAAGTGTCGGAGCAATTCCCGCATGCGGCCCAGCTTATAGGCACGTTCGGCGTAGGGAACGGCGATATTGCGCTCGTAGTTGATTCGCCCCAGCAAGTAGTCGATGGCTTGCTCATAGTCGGCGGACGGGGAGGTGGGCATGCGGTTTAGCCTTGTTTTCGCGTGTTTTCCGTGATTTGAAGTCTAATGCCTGCTCGGGCGATTGTCGCCTATCCCTTCGCGGGGTGCGCGGTCGATTCCTTGCCGACGAACAGCCCCAAACGCAACGAACTGGTTGATACGACGCAGTTTAGCGTTGCTCGCCGACTGCTTGTTTCACGGCATCCGCCAGCTTATATTGAAGGTTTCCACTCGGTCCTCTCGGGCCAAGTCCGTCCGTTTCAGGCATCGATCGACCAGCGGCCGCGCGAGATGGCGAACCGCGAGGGCGAACTCCGCCGCAGCCCGCTGCGTACAGCTTTTTGTTGCAATCTCGACCTGCCTGCCGTCCGCGACATTCCATTCTCCATTTCTCACAGGTTTCGCACTCCATGGCAATTGAAGCGACCCCGGCGGACGAGACCGTCACTGCCAGCACCGCGCGGCAGCCACTCGGCGAAGTCATTATCGAAATCCGCAATCTGTCCAAGGTTTACCGCGACTTCTGGGGACGGCAGAAGGTGCGGGCGCTCAAGGCGCTCGACCTGGAAGTCCGCCGCGGCGAAATCTTCGGCCTACTCGGGCCCAACGGCTCGGGCAAGACGACCACCATTAAGATGCTGCTCGGGCTGCTGTTTCCCACCAGTGGCGAGGCGCTGGTGTTCGGCAAGGACGCCACCGACGTGACCAAAAACGAGCGGATCGGCTACCTGCCCGAAGAGTCCTATCTGTACCGCTTTCTCAATGCCGAGGAAACGCTCGACTTCTACGGCCGCCTGTTCGACATGAGCACCGCCGAACGCAAGAAGCGAACCGCCGAGTTGATCGACATGGTGGGGTTGAACTGGGCGAAGAAGCGACCGCTCAAGGAGTATTCGAAGGGGATGACTCGGCGAATTGGCTTGGCGCAGGCGCTAATCAACGACCCCGAACTGATCGTGCTGGACGAGCCAACCACCGGGCTAGACCCGATTGGCACGCGGGAGATGAAGGACCTGATTCTGCGGCTTCGCGACGAAGGCAAGACGGTGGTGATGTGCAGCCACTTGCTGGCGGACGTGCAGGACGTTTGCGATCGGATCGCCATTCTGTACCAAGGAGAATTGAAGGAACTCGGCCGCGTCGACAGCCTGTTGACCGTCCGCGACGTCACGCAGATCCGCACGACCGATCTCAGCCCCGAGGCGCGGGAAGAGATTCGCCAGGTGGTCGCCAAGCATCACGGCCAGGTATTGCAGATGGACAATCCTTCCACCACGCTGGAGGAACTGTTCCTCAAGATCGTGCGGGAAAGCGAAGCGCGGCCCGGCAAGCGGGCCAACGTGCGGATGGAAACGAGCAAGGCGCCGCCGGCGGCCGAAGAGAAGCAGTGATCCGGCTAGCGGAACTTTTCGCAGCTTACCGAGACGAACTCACCCAGCAGCAAACATAGTCGCGGCATGGAAATCGATCCTAACATTCCGTCCTATACCCACTGGCTGTTCGGCGGTCCCGACACGAGCGCCGCGATCGTGATGTTTGGCGGCGTGGTGTTGGTCGTCTCGATGTTGGCGCTGTTCATCGGGTGGCTTGCGGCCGTGTTCCGCCACGGGCCTGGCCGCGGCACCGCGCTCGTCGGCGGCAGCGTTTCCGGCGGCCTGAACGATTTGATCCGCATCTCCCCGCGCCGCATTTACGGTCTGGCTTGGCTCGCCGCGCGGGAAGCATTCCGCCGTCGTATCTGGGTGGTGCTGGTAATCTTTGCGCTGATTTTGATGTTCGCTGGCTGGTTTCTTAATCCCAACACCGACAGCCCCGCGCAGCTCTATCTCAGCTTCGTACTCACCTCGACTACGTTCCTGGTGCTGCTGCTGGCGTTGTTTCTTAGCGTGTTCAGCTTGCCGAACGACATCAAGAACAAGACCATCTACACCGTCGCCACCAAGCCGGTGCGGGCCAGCGAGATCGTGCTGGGCCGCGTGCTCGGCTTCTCCGTCGTCGGCACGCTGTTCTTGCTGGTGATGGCCGCCGCCAGCTACCTGTTCGTCGCGACGTCGCTGCGGCACACACACGAGCTGCTGGATGAAGATTTGCTCGCCGTCCGCGAGCAAGGAGAAGTTGTTGCCTATACGGGGCTGACCTCCAATGTGAAGAACCATCGGCACGAGGTGACTATCGATCTGCGCGACTTCAGTCCCGGCTTGACGGTGGGAGAGGCCGCCGACGACGGCGGGCTGCGGATCGACTATGTCGGCTATTCGGCCGCCGACGCCGGCATCCGCATCGGCGACGTGCTG
>JBGTJT010000189.1:0-2761 GCA_041744995.1 Pirellulales bacterium
GTCGGCCTGTCGGCCCCGCGGGTGCATGCGGCCGAGGACAACACGATCCAAGTTGCCTTGGTCGGTTGCGGCGGACGAGGAACCGGTGCCGCGGCCAACGCCTTGAGCGTGCCGAACGAGCAACTCAAGCTGGTCGCCATGGCCGACGTCTTTCAGGACCGGCTCAATGGCAGCTACGGCGCGATCAACGGCCAGTTCGCCGATAAGGTCGACGTGCCGCAGGAGCGGCAGTTTGTCGGTTTCGAGGCTTACAAGCAGGCCATGGATTGCCTCAAACCGGGCGACGTCGTAATCATGGCCACGCCCCCCGCCTTCCGCTGGGTGCATCTTGGCTACGCCATCGAAAAGGGCCTGAACGTCTTCATGGAGAAGCCGGTCACCGTGGACGGGCCGACCACCAAGAAGATGTTTGTCCTGGCCGAGGCGGCCGATCAGAAGAATCTCAAAATTGGCGTCGGCCTAATGTGCCGCCACTGCGAGACCCGCGGCGAGCTGTTCAAGCGGGTTCAAGACGGCGAGATCGGCGAGATCGTGTTACTGCGGGCCAACCGGGTAACCGGCCCCACCGCCTCGGCCTACTCGCTGCCCAAGCCGAACGACGCCATGAGCGACTTGGAATACCAGATCCGCCGCTTCCACAGCTTTCTGTGGGCCAGCGGCGGAGCGGTCAGCGACTTCTTAATCCATAACATCGACGAATGTTGCTGGATCAAGAACGCCTGGCCGGTCGAGGCCCGCGCGATCGGCGGTCGCCACTATCGGGGCGACTACATCGATCAGAACTTCGACAACTACGTGCTGGAATACACCTTCGCCGACGGGGCGCGGATGTTCGTCGAAGGCCGCGGGGTGGAAGGCTGCTGGAACGAGTTTTCCAGCTTGGCGCACGCCACCAAGGGTTCGGCGGTCATCTCGCAATCGGGTCACGCCCCTTCGCGAGCACGGACGTTCAAGAACCAGCAGATGACCAACGACAATATCGTGTGGCAAGGCCCCCGCCGCGAGCCGAATCCGTACCAGTTGGAATGGAACAACCTGATCGTGGCGATCCGCAACGATACGCCGTTCAACGAAACCAAGCGCGGCGCGGAGGCGAGCCTGGTCACCTCGATGGGCCGCATGGCGGCGCACACCGGGCAGGTAATCACCTACGACGCCATGCTCAACTGCCCCCATGAATTCGCTCCCACGGTGGACAAGCTGACCAAAGACGCCACGCCGCCGGTGCTGCCCAACGCCGAAGGCAAATACCCGATCCCGATGCCGGGCGTAATCCGCGATCGCGAATACGGCGAGGCATAACGGCTGCACCCGACTGTCTGCGCAACGAAGACCGCGATTTTGCGCAACCGGTGGAATTTCGGTGTTTCGCCGAGTGTGGTTCGGTTAGAATCGGAGGCGTTAATTTCCCGCCTCCTGTTCTCACCACCAAGGGTGTCCATGCCTGGCCCATTCCAGATTTTCCGCAAACCAACCGCAGCGACTTTTCTCCGTTTAACATCGCGACGCTCAGGCAGCTTTCCTGCCCGGTCAGGATGGCTGGCGGCGATGATCCTGGTCGGATTGTTGGCGCCCGCGGGCGCCGAGGATTGGCCCGCCTATCGTCGCGACAACTTTCGCAGTGCGCGCTCGACCGAACTGGTCGAAGCCGAGCGGCTCGCTGTCGACTGGCAATGGAGCAGCCCGCTGCCGCCGGCCCCCGCTTGGCCGGGACCGGCCAAATGGGACTCCTACGCCCAAATCAAGGGCATGAAGTCGATGCGCAACTACGATCCGGTGTTTCATCCGGTGGTGGCCGACGACCGCGTCTACTTCGGCTCCTCGGCGGACGACACCTTGCGATGCCTGTCGCTCGAAGACGGCAAGCTGCGGTGGCAATTCACCGCCGACGGGCCGATCCGCTGCGCGCCGACGGTGGCGGAGGCGCGTGTGTACTTCGGCAGTGACGATGGTCACGCCTACTGTCTCGATGCCGCCGACGGCCGCTTGCTCTGGAAATTTCGCCCCGGCGACGACTCCGCGCTGGTGCTCAACAACGGTCGCTTGATCTCCTATTGGCCCTGCCGCAGCGGAGTGTTGGTGCAGGACGGAACCGCTTATTTCGCCTGCTCGCTGCTCCCTTGGAAAAACTCGTATCTTTGCGCGGTCGATGCGATAACGGGCAAGCCGGAGGGAGAGGGCCGCTATGTGAAAGAGTACGAAGGTCTGACGATCGAAGGACCAATGGCGTCGACCGCGGGCGTGCTCGTCTCGCCGCAGGGCCGCGACGCGCCGCGCATCTATCGTCGCAGCGACGGCGCGGAACTGGGCACACTGAAAGGGGGGGGCGGCAGCTTTCTCATCGTGACCGAGGACGCCCGCGTGTTGCACGGACCGGGCAACAAGCTCGGCTGGATTACCGACAGCGCGGCCGCCAGCGGCGATGAACTGGCCCGGCACCAAAACGCCAACAGCATGTTGGTCACCCAGAATCGCAGCTACATGGTCACCGATACCGAACTGATCGCCACCGACTTGAGCCGCAAGGAAGTGGTGTTCCGAGTTCCCTGCCGCCATTCGCTGGCGCTGGCCAGCGCCCGCGAAACCATTTTTGCCGGCGGGATCGACGAAGTCGCCGCCTACAACGGCGCCAACGGCGAACTCCTATGGCGGCACCCCGTCGACGGCAAGGTTTACGGGTTGGCGGTGGCCGGCGGCAAACTGCTGGCGGCCACCGACGTCGGCCGGCTGTACTTTTTCGATGAGCAGCCCGCCGCGGTCG
>JBGTJT010000190.1:0-11427 GCA_041744995.1 Pirellulales bacterium
TGGAAACGGAGCAAGGCCTGGTCGTCGCCTTGCTCACGCCGGACGGGCCGGCGGAACGGGCCGGCTTGCAGCCGTTTCGGATCGTGACCGAACGCCGCCGCCAAGGGCCGTTCGTTTACGAGTCGCGGCGGGTGGATCAAAGCTCCGCCGATCGGATCGTGGCGGTCGACGGCCAACCGGTGACCCGCGCCGATCAACTCATCGACCTGATCGAATCGAAACAACCGGGCGATATGGCGACCTTCACCGTCGTCCGCGAAGGCCGCCGCACGGAAGTTCCAGTGCGGCTGGAAGCGACACCATAGGCGAACGCTGTCGGCCAGCGATCCAGAACGGACGTTGCGTCTATGGCCATGTGACGGGACCGGTGGAGAATAATTAATTCTCCTCGGCTGGCGACTTCAATGTCGTTTCCAAGTCTCGCACCGCCAATTGGCCTTTGCGCACTTGGTCCAACGCGTCCGCCAACACTCGCATTGTGTACTGACCGGCATGGAACCCGGCGGAGTTTTCCGACTTCACGAAGTCGATGTAAAAGCTCGCCTTCCGCTGGTATTCCCATGCTTCGGCCAGTTGTTCGTCGGTCGCGCCGGCTTCCTTCGCTCGGTTGATGTCGTCGATCAGTTCCACCACCGCGTCGAGCGCTCGTTCGCTGGTGTGTACCGTGCGGGATTGGATCGTTTCCACCCGGTCGATCAGCTCCTCGGCGTCCGCCTTGTGGCAAGTTTGGCAAGCGTTGTTGATGTTCAGCAGCGGGCTGCGGACGTGGTGGTCGCTGATCTTGACCGCGCCGACCCGCTTGTACGGCATGTGGCAATCAGCGCAGGAGACGCCCGCGGCGGCGTGGATTCCCTGCGACCAGGTCTCGAACTCCGGATGCTGCGCCTTGAGCATCGGCGCGCCGGTCTCGGCATGCGTCCAATCCGTGAAGTTGGCTTCTTCGTAGTAGGCGTATATGTCGTCGATGTCGAGGCCCTTGCTCCAGGGAAAGACCAGCCGCTTGTCCTCGCCTTGGAAGTAATACTCTACATGGCACTGGGCGCAGGCATAGGTCCGCATCTCCTGGTGCGTGGCGTCGCGATTGACGTCGTAGTCTTCCACGCCCTGGTGGGCCTTGAGCGCGGCGATGCCTTCCATGAAGGCGGGGCGCGTGATGCGGAGTTGCATGTTCACTGGATCGTGGCAGTCGATGCAGCCGACCGGATGGGAAAAGTGCGGCTTGGTTTCCTCATAGGTCATGCGATTGAGCTTCTCGAAACCAGCGACGACGTCCCCTTCGCCAAGCACGCGATAGGCGACCGCCGTCGAGGCGTGACAGTGGATGCAGGTGCCCGGCTGGCCCGCCTGCTGCCGCTCGGTGTAAAGCTGATCGGTCAGCATGAAGGCGTGGCCGCGCTTCTCGCGGTAGTCCTTGCTGAAGGCATAGCCGGCCCACAGCCGCTTCAACTGCGGCAGCAGTTCCAGCACGCTGCGGCTGGTCACGCTCCGCGGGTCGTCGTCGGAGGGGTTCCGCGGAATCGCCTCGCTGCCGCCATGCCGGGTACGCTGCATGTCGACCGTTTTGAGATAGTCGTCGTACTGCAAGGGAAAGTTCTTGCCCCAGGTGGCCGGGTCTTCGGTCTCCTCGTCGAGTTCAACAACGCGAAAGAAAGGGTTCTTGGCCTCCTGCTTCTTCTCGAAGATATTGACCAGCAGCATCACCAGCGCGAACGCCAGCACGGCGGCGCCGACGACGAGCAGGAGGCCGAGTTTGAAGACGCTTTGTTTTGGTTTCGTTTCAGTCGACATGATGAGGAACCGGTTAGAGTTTCAAATTCCAAATCCGAATATCGAAATCCTAAACAAATTCAAATGATCAAAGCTCAAATGCTCAAAACGACTTACTTCGAGCATTCGTATTTCGAACATTGTTTAGGATTTCGATATTCGTGCTTAGGATTTCCTCAGTGATGTCCCACCTCGCTATGGCAACGAATGCAGGAAATTTGCTCGAAGCCGGCCGGATGCTCGATCTGGTGTGTGACCGCCTCGTGGCAATGCCGGCAGCTTTGTTCGGTGACTGCGTGATTGAAATCGGTGATCGACAAGTTGTCTTCGTAGCGGCCGGTGGTGAAGGCGAACGAGTGGTTGAAGCCGTTGACCCCTTTGACGAACAGCTTGTTCGCCAGGTTGTCGTGCGGGGCGTGGCAGTCGTTGCAGGTGGCCACGGCGTGATGCGAGCCTTTCCGCCAGGCGTCGTACTGGTCGTTCATGATGTGGCAGTTGTTGCACGCTTGCGGATCGTTGGAGAGATAAGAGGCCCCCTCGGCATAATAGAACGTGTACCCGCCCACCCCGGCCGCAGTGCCGAGAAACAGGCAAAAGGGAATCACAATCAGCAGCGGAATGCTGCCCCAGCCAAGAAGTCGCGCAAATGCCATGGGCGGCGGCCTTTCCCGTCGAAGCATCGCCTCGGCCCGCCTGGACCGTGACGCCTTATCCGGCATCGTAACGCGCTGCCGCCCGCAATGCGACGGGGCGGCAGCAAAACTTGCGTGCATCGGGACTGTGATTGTCTTACAATGGATTGCGTTGACCACTTCCCGCAGCATTTCCCACCTAGCCGAAACTATGCTCAATACGAATTTGCGGCGCCTCTCCACCTGGGTACCTGTGCTGCTGACGGCGCTGCTCCCCTTGGAGATACGCGGCGACGAAGAAAACAACCCGCTCGCCGAAAAGACCGACTGGGGGTCCGTGACGGTCCACCCCTCGCGGGCAGTGCTCGATGTCGCACAACGGCCCGCGGATGGCAAACTCCTGCTCCCCGAGTCGCTGCCGCAAGTCGTCTCTGCTTTTCTCAACGGGGAGCCGTCGCTTTACCTGCCGATCGAGATCAACAGCGACGCAAGCAAGATTTCAGTTGTCGCGCCGCGCGAGGGAGTGATCGCGGTGCGCACGTGCGATACTAGCGGGCAGACCGACCTCGGCGAGATTCTCTTTACCGCCCGAGAGGCGGAAGTCCACGGCAAACAAGCGAAGCTTGAATCGCATCCCGGCAACTATCGCATCGGCTTCTGGACCAACGCCGACGACTACGTCACTTGGGATTACCAGGCGACTCGCTGGGGTAAGTATAGCGTGGCGCTGACCTACTCCACCGCCTCGCCGGACGGCACCGAAATCGAAGTGGAAATGGGGGGCGAAAAGGTTGCCGGCAGGCTCAAGTCGACCGGCAGTTGGTACATTTACCATACGGTCGAACTAGGCGACCTCTATCTGGCTAAAGTAGGCCCGCAAGTATTGACTGTTCGCTGCACGAAGAAAGTTGGCGGCGCGGTGATGAATCTCAAAGCGGTGATCCTGCAACCGATCTGCGAAGGAACCCCGCCCGTGCAAGCGGAAGATGGCAGCGTGTTGCTGCACGGCCGCGACGCGTCCATTCAAGGCACCCGCCTACGTTACGAACCGGCCGAGAAGAAGCAAACGCTCGGTTACTGGACCAACCCGCAAGACACCGCCGTTTGGTCATACAAGGTTAACGCGGGGGGCCGGTTCGATGTGGAGGTGCTGCAAGGCTGCGGCGCGGGCCAAGGGGGGAGTTCGATGATGCTAGTAAACTTCGACCCCAACAACAGAACAGAATCCAAGCCGCTGAATTTTTTCGTGGAAGATACAGGCCACTTTCAGAACTTCCGGCCGCGAGTTGTCGGCCAGATTGAGCTAACGCCGGGCGAATACTTTCTCTACCTCAGGCCACTGGAGATTGCCAAAACGGCTGCGTGTGACGTTCGTCAGGTTCGGCTGATACCCGTCAAAGGGAAGGAATAAAGAACTTCACTATGTCCAAGCTACAACAGCTACTACTCGCGCTGCTGACCATTGCCATCTTCTCCCCGGCCATTCTGGCCGAGGTGCCCAAGAAACCGAACATCGTCATCATCTACGCCGACGATCTCGGTTACGGCGACGTGCAGTGCTACAATCCCGAGCGGGGCAAAATTCCCACGCCGCGGATCGACAAGCTGGCCAGCCAGGGAATGCGGTTTACCGACGGGCATTCTTCGTCCGGCGTCTGTACACCTTCGCGCTACACGTTGCTGACGGGCCGCTATCATTGGCGGTCGCGGCTGCAGAGCGGCATTGTCAATCTATGGGAGCGACCGCTCATCGCCGAAGACCGCGCGACCATCGCCACGTTGGCCAGCGAACAGGGTTATCATACCGCCTGTATTGGCAAGTGGCATCTCGGCTGGAACTGGCCAATCAATGAGGAACAGCGGCGCTACTTTGGCGGCAGAGTCGCCAAGAACGCCACTGCCAGCGACGCCCATCGCGAAGCGTGGCAGGCGGTCTTTTCGCAGTCGATCGGCGGCGGGCCGCTGGGCGCCGGCTTCGACGAATACTTCGGCACCGACGTGCCCAACTGGCCGCCGTTTTGTTTCATCGAGAATGATCGCACCGTCGGCATACCCAGCGAATACCTGCCGCCGCGGCTGTTTGAGAATCACATGGCCAGCCAGCAAGGCCCGGCGTTGGCCGACTGGACGCTGGAACCGATCCTGCCCGCGCTAGGCGAGCGTGCGGCCAAGTACGTCGGCCAGCGGGCCAAAGATGGCAAGCCGTTTCTGCTCTACATGCCGCTCACCTCGCCGCACACGCCGCTGTCGGTCAACGACGAGTGGAAAGGCAAAAGCGGGCTGGGCGCTTACGGCGATTTTGTCATGGAGACCGATGCGATCGTCGGCCAGGTGCTGGATGCAATCGACGAACACGGCCTGACCGATGAGACGCTCGTGATCTTCACTAGCGACAACGGCTGCGCGCACTACATCGGCGTGAAGCAGATGGAAGAAATGGGTCACTTTGCCAGCGGTCCTTTGCGGGGCTACAAGGCAGATGCCTGGGAAGGAGGCCATCGCGTGCCGTTCATCGTCCGCTGGCCCAGCGTGGTTGAAGCCGGCAGCACTTCCGATCAACTCGTCCACCAGGCCGATCTGATGGCCACCTTTGCGGCGATCTTCGGAAAACCACTGCCAGCCGATGCCGGGGAAGATAGCTTCACCTTGCTGCCGCTGCTGCAAGGCACGGACAAACCAGTCCGCGAGCACGCCGTAAGCTGCAGCATCCGCGGCGTCCCTAGCGTGCGGATGGGGGCTTGGAAGTTGATCCCCGTGCCCGGCTCGGGCGGCTGGACTGCAGGCCGCGACAACCAGCCGGTGCAGTTGTACAACCTGACCGAAGATCTTGGCGAGCAGCACAATCTGGCCGCTAAAGAGCCGCAACGCGTCGAACAGATGAAGGCGCTCCTGGAAGAAATCATTACAGACGGCCGCAGCACCCCGGGCGAGCCGCAGCAGAACGACGTGAAGGTCGTCCGCCATGGCGGCAAATAACGCGAGTTCGCAAACGCCATCCACCGTCGGAATTGGATTTTTCACCACGAAGGACACGAAGGACACGAAGAAAGCAACAGAAATAGAAGTCTTGACTTCTTCGTGCCCTTCGTGGTTTAACGACTGTTTCAATCGGCTAACATTTTGCACGTTTGTACAGGAGCAATTATGCGTTTGCGGTCCTTTTTACTGCTTGTCGCCATCGCCGCCTCGTCCGCAGTTGCCGCGACGGACTGCCGGGCCGACGACCAACCCGGCAAGCCCAACGTATTGTTCGTCATCTGCGACGACCTGAACTGCGACCTCGGCAGCTACGGCCATCCGCAAGTCAAGTCGCCCAACATTGATCGGCTGGCCGAGCGGGGCGTGCGGTTCGAGCGGGCCTATTGTCAGTATCCGCTCTGCGGGCCGAGCCGGGCTTCGTTCATGACCGGCATGTATCCCGATCAAACGTTGATCCATGGCAACGCGATCCAGATCCGCAAGCATCTGCCGGACGTGACGACCATGAGCCAGCACTTCATGAAACACGGCTACAAGGCGACCCGCGTCGGCAAGATCTACCACTACAACGTGCCGGCAGACATCGGCAACCCGGGCCACGACGATCCGGCGAGCTGGGACCGTACGTTCAACCCGATCGGCCGCGACAAGCACGACGAGGACAAGATCTTCTCGCTTCGCAAAGGCCAGTTCGGCGGAACTATGAGCTGGTTGGCGGCCGATGGCGAAGACGAAGAACAGACCGACGCGATCGCTGCGCTCAAGGCGATCGAGTACCTGGAGGAACATGCCAAGAGCAAGGAGCCGTTCTTTCTGGCCGTCGGCTTCTACCGGCCGCACACGCCGTATGTCGCGCCGCAGAAGTATTTCGATATGTATCCGCTCGACGAAATTCAAGTACCCCAAGTGCCGAAAGGCTACCTCGAC
The DNA here is from genome assembly GCA_041744995.1 of Pirellulales bacterium. Classification (GTDB taxonomy): domain Bacteria; phylum Planctomycetota; class Planctomycetia; order Pirellulales; family UBA7805; genus JBBDLY01. The sequence continues at coordinate 6,306 of JBGTJT010000190.1, forward strand.
ACGCTTCCGAAGCCGGCTCGGCAGTCGTTGCTCCGCAAGCGGGATCAAGTTAATCTCAAGCCGGAGTTGGCCAGGCAGGCGATCCAGGCCTACTACGCTTCGATCACGTTCGCCGACGCCCAGTTGGGCCGCCTGCTCGACGCACTGGAGCGACTGGAGCTGGACGACAACACGATCGTGGTGTTCACCTCCGACCACGGCTATCACATGGGCGAGCACGGCTACTATCAAAAGACCACATTGTTCGAGTGCGCCGACCGCGTGCCGCTGATCGTCAGCGTACCCGGCATGAAGACCGCCGGCCAGGCAACCAAGTCACCGGCGGAGATGGTCGACTTCTATCCCACGCTGGCCGAACTATCCGGCCTGCCGCTGCCGGAGCATCTCTCGGGCGTCAGCCTGGCGACGACGCTGCGCGATCCGGAAAAGATGGCCCGCAAGTCCGCCTTGACGCAATATGCCAATGGCTACAGCATCCGCACGCCACGGTATCGATTCACCGCCTGGGGTCCGGAAGGCAGGCAAGGATTTGAGTTGTACGATCACGACAGCGACCCCGAAGAAATGGTCAACCTGGCCGAACGGCCCGAGCTGTCGGCAACGATCGAAAAGCTGAAGGAACAACTCAAGCAACGTATCACCGCGGCGAATAAAAAGCCAACCGGCGTGAAGCAAGTGAAGTGAAGCCGTGCAGAAGTTGTTCACCACGAAGAACACGAAGGGCACGAAGGATGGAGTTTGAAGAACTTTCCAAACGGGTAATTGGATGTGCGATTGAGGTGCACAAACATCTTGGCCCAGGTTTGCTGGAGTCGACATATAGGCACTGTCTTGCCAGGGAACTCAGTCTCAACGACATCCCGTTCTTGCTAGAGGTTCCAATTCCGGTCGAATACAGAGGAATCAAGCTGGATTGTGGATATCGAATCGATGTGTTGGTTGATCAGGAACTGATTTTAGAACTAAAGAGCGTCGACGAATTGGCCGGAATTCACGAAGCACAACTGCTAACGTACATGCGTCTCGCAAGAAAGCCCAAAGGTCTATTGATAAACTTCAACGTCGAGTTGTTGAATGGCATTAAGCGAAGAGTGAATTAGTCACCAAGCCTCTCTTCGTGTCCTTCGTGCTCTTCGTGGTAAATCAGAAAGTCACAGTGTTCAACAATAAGGGTGATTCTATGAGACTTTGGTTAGGTTCCTGCATCCAGATGCTGTTTGTTTTGATCTGCGTCTCATCCGTTCAAGCCGAAGACGCTCGCACGCATTTGTTCATCCTTTCCGGGCAGTCGAATATGCAGGGCCTCGACCCCGACATCTCGTTCACGCCGACCGTCGAGCAGGCACTGGCCGGCGACGAGGTGATCGTGGTCAAGGACGCCCAGGGAGGTCAGCCGATTCGCCGTTGGTATCGAGACTGGCGGGCCGATCCGGCGGGCGCGATTCCCGAGGGCAACGGCGATCTCTATGTGCGGCTGATGAACAAGGTCGAAGTCGCCACAAAGGATAAGCAGATCGACACAGTCACCTTCGTCTGGATGCAGGGCGAGCGCGACGCCAAGACAGGCTTCAGTGAGGTCTATGCCGCCAGCCTGACCGGGCTGGTCAAACAACTTCGCGACGACTTGAATCGCCCGGACATGGGCTTCGTCATTGGCCGGCTCAGCGACCATGCGCCCGGAGAAAACGCACTCGGCTGGGACGCGGTCCGCGAAGCGCAGGTCGAGGTGGCCGAAGCCGACCGCCGCGGTGCCTGGGTCGACACTGACGACCTCAACGGCAACAACAACGGCCTGCACTACACTCGTGAAGGCTACAAAACACTCGGCGAACGGTTCGCCAATGAATCGCTTAAACTAATCGGACAAGCGAACGAATAGAAATGAACCACGGCGGCACGGAGGACAGGGAGGGATTGCTGATTTCAGATTTCAGATTGCGGATTTCAGATTGTCCGCGATTCTTTCAATCCGAATTCCTCAATCCAAGCTCCACAATGCCTCCTATCCGTGTCCTCCGTGTCATCCGTGGTTAATCTTCACCTTTTGTGTTTTTGCATTATGCCTGCTTCTCTCATGCGCGGTGTTGCCTTGGTTGCCATCCTTGCGTCTTTCGCTTTGACCAAGTTGCCGGCGGCGGAGCGGCCGAATATTGTTTGGATATTGTCGGAGGACAATTCGGTCCACTACTACGACCTGTACGGCCACGCCGGGGCCGAGAACTTCGCAAGGCATTGGCGGCAAGACTGAAGGCGTTACCGGACTTCAGCTTTTATCCGGAGACGGTTTTGGTCGAGCAGGCGGTCCGGCAGCCAATTCAATTTGGCGAGCAGCATGCCGAGGAAATCGCAGTGCTGGTCGACACAGCGAATCTGGCCGTGCTGCCGTTTGCCAAGGCGCAGTCGCAACTGGAGACGGCCCTTTTAACCACCGACTCGTTGATCCAGTATTGGGCGTTGACCGTCTGCGCCCAGTTCGGGCAACAGGCGGCACCGATTGTGGCCACTGCACGGCCGGCGCTGGAAGCAGACAACCTATTCGTCCGCATCCGGGCGGCGGAGTTTATCGGCCAGTTCGATCCCGAAGCCGCGGCCGAGGCGCTGGCCAGTGTGGTGAAGGAATCCGAGTCCCCGGTCACCACGCTGATCGCCTTGAACGCGGTGGTGTTCCTGCGGGACTATCACAACATGAAGTTGATGTTGGCAGGCAAGGATATACCTGCGAAGAACGGAGAGGTGAACCGGCGGATTGCGTATTTGGGCTGGTGAAAGCGGCTCACCAAGGCCGCTTCTTCTTGGTCGACGGATAGAGCACCATCCGCGCCACCCCGCAGATCACCAGGATCGCCAGCGGGCCCATGACGGCCAGCATTACGTAGATCGGAAAGCTCTCCTGGCCGCGGGCGCGGAACGCCGCCGCCACGAACCCACCCACCATGCTCAACAGCACCATCGCCAACAGCAGCCGAGCCAGCGAAAACTGGAACAGACCTCGCTTAATCGCCACGCGAGGCGCTTTTGCTTCATCCGCCGACGATTGGTCCCAAGGATCGCTCACCGTTTTGCTTCGCCAATCCGAAATCTGAAATCCGAAATCCAACCTCCAACCTCCAACCTCACTCCTGCCCCTCTTCCGTCACTTCTTCCAGTTCCGCGATGCGGATATTGCGAAACCAGACGTCCATCTCTTGGCTGCCGTGCAGTTGCAAAGCGATGTGCCCCTTCGCCCGACCGGGGTCGTCCCGCAGTTCGGCCGACTTTTGACCGTTGACATAGACCGCGATATTGCCGCCGGTGGCCACCACGGTCATCTTGTTCCATTCGCCGGGCAGGAACCATTGGTCGACCTGTTCGACCGTCGGCTGCACGACCCAACCGCGGCCGGCGGTTTCGTACAGTCCGCCCACGTCGCGGGTCGCGTCGATCTCCGCTTGCAGACCCCGCACGCCGTGCGGCGCACCTTGCTCGACCCGAAAGTAGAGTCCACTGTTGCCTTGGACCGCGCGAAATTCGATCGAGAGTACGAAGTCGTCGTATTGTTGCTTGGTAATCAGGTGCCCGTGCCGTTTTTCGTCGGCGGTGCTGACGCCGCGGATCGCTCCGTCGACGATCGACCACTCGCCGCCGCCGACGGCCTCCCAGCCGTCGAGCGTTTTGCCGTCCCACAGCGGCTGCATCTCGACCTTGCCGGGCAACTCACTTTCCAGATCACCGGCAAACAGCGGCCCGGCCGGAAAGAGCGCCAGCAGGACCAGCAGCGAGGTAAGGCAACGCGGCAAACTCATGGGGTGTTTTCCTTGCTGTGCCTGTCAGTGCAGGCGTTGGATGCGTTGGACGATTTCTTTTTGCGTCAGGCGTTGGCCGACCGGCAGCATCAGGTAGCAGGCTCGGGGGCCGCAACAGTCGAGGATCACTTGCCGCGAATTCGGCGCGGCGTAGCCTCCTCGGCATGGTTCGTGACCGTGGATCATCACCCGCGCGTCGACCAGTTCGGCGAAGGCGTCGGCGTTTTGCTGGCGAAAGTCGCGACCCCATACCAGACTGAACAGCGCGCTCCGCTCGGCCAGGTCGTCGTCGTTCGTCTCCCGTTCAAACAAACTCGCGTCGAATCCCCGCGCGTCAACCGAGTCGGGCACGGTGTGCGAGATGAACACCCCCTCGGGCACGCGAATCGCCAGCGGGCATGTTTTCAGAAACGGCAGATACGCCTGCCGCACCTCCTCGGTCGCTTCGCCGTACATCGCCTGCAAACCAAAGCGGAAGGCGAGGTTCTGCATTTGTCGTTTCTTAACGATCGGATAGTCGGTCAGTTCCGCCAGCTCATGATTGCTCAGGATAAAGTGAACCCGGTCGGGATAGCGGACCTTCAGCGCCGCCACGTCTTCCAGCAACAAGTGCGACATGCAGCCGCCGTTGCCGGGATACGTCGGCCCGCCGTGGCACACCTCCTGCATGACCAGGTGCCGTCTCGGGTGCCGCTCAAGATCGGCAATGCAAATAATTCTATTATAGTTGTGCCGGTGGCCGTGCAAGTCGGTGGTGATCATCACCTCCGTGGCGTCGGTGTTGTCGAGATGCACCACGTTGCCGCGGCGGCCGGCCGTGGCGCGGTTCGCCGCGGCGGCTTGCTGGAACGTTGCCAGCAGTTGATCGATGTAATTGCGCGGCGCTGTCATAATATCAAACCCTAGCAGTACTTAGGGTCGTTCACAAGTGAGTCGCCTCGGTGGTGCGGTCGACCGCGCCGGTTTTTAGGGCAATATCAATTGTATTGATTCTCTGGATTCCGCCGGCGCGGGCGGCCGATATCTTGTTTGGGAACGCTCATCCCCGTTGCGCTTACAGTAAACGTAGCGGCGAGAGCGAACCCGCTTCAGGGGCGGCCGGGGGGACAGCGCACCGAGTGCGTTGTGGCCGTAATGTGCCAGGCTTCGATTGCCGGCCGGGGGGTGCCAGAATGCGCGCCCTGCGGCGGCTCGCTTGGCGGGGGGACACATTCCGCGAGAAAGGATTCTCAAGTCCGATGAAAAACATACTCTTGCTATGCGCGGCTGCCGCGCTATTGGCGACGGCGGTCGGCTGCCAACATCACAAAGTTCGCAAAAACGACAATTATCTGGTCGGC
>JBGTJT010000191.1:0-7415 GCA_041744995.1 Pirellulales bacterium
TACGCCGCTTTACGTTGAGTCTGATCAAGCAACATCCAGGCAAGGAAAGCAACATCATGAAACGCCGCATGGCCGGTTGGAGCGTTGACTTCTTGATGCAAATCCTTACTGGAAAACCCACTTAGTGTGCGCTGGCCCTGAGTGGATTGGTGAGTAGATGCCAAAAAGTCCGCGGCGTCTTCGTTCATGTTATCGTCCCTATACGCTCGTCGCGGAGAACATTGCTGAAGTATTGTCATACACCATACCATTACCGCAGGAAATTTACCAACGTGTACTGTCGCAGCCATTCAACCGCGCCAGGGCGTTGACACCCTATGTTCGAGGCCGAGCGGCGCGCCACGTGGCGGACGCTGGCAGCGTCCGCCACGATGCAACATGCCTCATGCAACATCCAACATGTCACTCCAAGCGGGGCGCTGGTTCTTCGACCCAGCCGGCCGGGCGTTGGCCTTGGCCTGGTTGGGCTTCGTCGCCTAGTTCTTCGCGGGCTTGTTCCGCCAGGGCGAGCAGGCGGCGGACTACTTCGGGGTGCGCCTCGGCCAGGTTGTCGTCTTCGTGGATGTCGGCGGACAGGTCGAACAGGGCCAGCGGCTGGGCGCCTTCCGGGTCGCCCCAGTTGCGCTTCTTCGACTCCAGCGGCAGCAGCAGTTTCCACTTGCCCGAGCGGACCGCCTGCAACTGGTCCATCTGGTAATAATAGAATGCCTCGTGCGGCGAGGTGGCATTCTCTTCGCCGCGGAGGATCGGCCCGATGTCGCGGCCATCGATGGGCCGCTTGTCCGACAGTTCCGCGCCGGCCAGCTTGGCGAAGGTAGGCAACAGGTCGATGGTGGCGGTCACTTCGCCGCTGCTTGTGCCCGGCGGTATCTTGCCCGGCCAGCGGACCACGCACGGCACCCGCATGCCTCCTTCGTCGGTGCGTCCCTTGCCGCCGCGGAGCGGGGCGTTGCCGCCGGGCCGTTGCGAGCCGTTGTCGGAGGTGAACAGCACCAGCGTCTGCTCGTCGACGCCCGCTTGTTCGAGCGCCTTGAACAGTTCGCCCATCGACCAGTCGAGTTCCTCGACCCAATCGCCGTACTTGCCCCCTTTCGATTTGCCCTGAAACGGCTTGCCGGGGAACAGCGGCACGTGAACGGCCGTGTGCGGCAGATACAAAAAGAACGGCCGCTCCTTGTTCTCCTCGATAAACTGGACCGCTTCCTCCGTGTACCGCCGGGTGATCGATTCCTGTTTCACGGGCGCCTCGATCACCTGCTCGCCACGGACCAGCGGCAGCGGCACTTGCTGGCGGTGCATGTCGTTGCTGTAGGGGATGCCGAAGTAGCTGTCGAAACCTTGGCTGGTAGGCAGGAACTCGGGATGGTCCCCCAGGTGCCACTTGCCGATGCAGGCGGTGGCGTACCCTTGCCGCTTAAGCACGTCGGCGATGGTGTCCTCGTCGGGGTTCAGCCCCTTGCGGGCGGCGGGGAACAGCACGCATAGGTTCTTCTCGTCGACGTGCATATTCACCCGGCGCGGATAGCAGCCGGTGAGCAGGCTGGCCCGCGAGGGGGTGCAGACCGAACAGGTCGAATAGAAGTCGGTCAGCCGCAGGCCCTCGTCGGCCATCCGGTCGAGGACCGGCGTGCGATGCTTGACGGCGCCGAAGGGACCGATGTCGGCGTAGCCCAGATCGTCAATGAACACGACAATAAAGTTCGGCGGCCGTTCGGCGGACTTCTCAGCCTGCCGTTCGGCGGCGGCCAGATAGCCGCAACAGCAAGCCAGCAGCAGCCAGCCGAGCAAGATTCGTGCTGAGAGGTTCATGGTGTATTCTCCGATGCGACTGAAATAGTACGAAATACTTCAGTAGTTTGAAAAAGAAGCGGGCTAGCACGATGCATGAAGAATGCATCTTAAATGGAATCCCACGGCGGGGAAAGCAACGGTTGAGCGGACCTGGCAACAGGCCGCCAGCGGACGATCGCCGGATTTGTTAATTATATTAAGATTTTGACTAGAAATCGCTTGTGCAGCGACCAACCCACGACTAGAGTAGGGCGCGGCGAGGGAGTTTCTACTTTTTCGCCAGCTACCCCAAAACCCCCGAGAATTGCTAGTAACAACAAGCTGCCTGGAACTCTCCCGGTTGTAACTGCGCTGTGGACGGCCGCGTGAGGCGGAGGTTCCGGACGGCTTTTTTGTTGCCTGGATCGAAGTGGAGCCTCAACAAGCCTCACGAAGCGCAGCACGTGTTTGCGTCCCACGGGGCAAAACAACGAGAAAGGTTTCGTGCCATGAAGAATGTATTATTTGTATTCGCCTGTTTGGCGGCTGTTCTGGTTGCATCGCCGGCAAACGGCGTGACGATCAACCTCAACATCTATAATCCTGGAACAGGCCTGCCGAATCCGACCCTACTGACCGGCCCGGCCGGCGGCCTTGGCGAGTACTGGAATCAGGACGACTCCACTACCGCCTTTTTTCTTTTGGACTCTACCGGGGGGGCGACCGGCGCGGGCTACACCTCGTCCGGTACTGGTTGGGGCGGACCGGATAGCTGGTCCAACCCCAGCCTCACAGTCCTCCGCGACGGCTTGCGTAACTTTGATACCAGCGCGACGAACTCGCAGCAACTCGTCATTAACGGCCTCACCGCAGGGGACGTTTACGACGTCTGGATCGCCTCGGCGAACACGCTTGGGAGTCAAAGGAGCAGCGGCGAATGGTGGACGCCCAACACGACGACCACCGTCGGCAACCAGCTTGTTGAAAATATCGCCGACCTCAATGGCACGTCCTGGGTGCAGGGAAACAACTACGTGCTGTTCGAAAACGTGGTGGTCGACGCCAACGGCCATCTGGTGTTCGATGGGCACGCTCTTCGGGACAACGCGTACGACACTCGCTTGCCGCTAAGCGGCTTTCAACTGGTCAGCGTCGAGGCGCCGCTAGTCCCCGAACCGGGCGCGCTGGTGCTGCTGTCCAGCGGGCTGTTGGGCGTATTCGTCGTCGCCGCCCGCAGGCACCGCCGGCAGAGCTAACCGCTTGGCGGCCACGTGGTTCGTGGCGGACGCTGCCAGCGTCCGCGGCGCCCAAGTGAGCTTGCACGCTAACACTGGTGCCGCAGACGCTGGCAGCGTCTGCAACGTTGGGCAAGCTGCCAGCTTGCCACGTAGCGGAATTCACCAGAATTCCGACGCAGCGAAGCGGAGCGTCCAGCGGTGCGCCTCGGAACTCTCCGCGAGTTCCGCTACGTGGTGGCTGCCGCGGCCGGATTATGGTGCTTGCCGTCCGCGGCGCGTAGGCCCTACAATAAGAGGTTCCTTCGATTTTGACCTCTTCACGGAAGAAGCCCTGCGCTTATGGCCGCCGCCGATATCGTCATCAAGGGTGCCCGCGAGCACAATCTGCAGTCGGTCAACGTCGAACTGCCCCGCAACCAGTTGATCTGCCTGACCGGGGTGAGCGGCAGCGGCAAGAGTTCCCTGGCGTTCGACACCTTGTACGCCGAAGGCCAGCGGCGGTACGTCGAGAGCATGTCGAGCTTTGCCCGGCAGTTTTTGGGACAAATGCCCAAGCCGGAGGTGGACCACATCTCGGGGCTTAGTCCCACGATCAGCATCTCGCAGAAGACCAGCGGGCAGAATCCCCGTTCCACCGTCGGCACGATCACCGAAATTTACGACTACCTGCGGGTGCTCTACGCCAGGGCAGGGCAGGGGTACTGTCCCTATTGCGGCCAGGAGATCACCGCGCAGACCCGCGAGCAGATCATCGAGCGGATTCTGCAACTCCCCGCCGGCACGCGGTACTCGGTGCTGGCGCCAAAGATTCGCCGGCAGAAGGGCGAGTACAAGGATCTGTTCGAGGACCTGCTCAAGCAAGGTTTTGTCCGCGCCCGGGTGGACGGCAACGTGGTGACGCTCAATGACGACCTGCAGCTTGACCGGCAGAGGCGGCACAACATCGAGGTGGTCGTCGACCGGCTGGAAGCGAAGAAGGACGTCCGCCCGCGGCTGGCCGAGGCGGTCGAGCTGGCGCTGAAGATCGGCCAAGGGCACATGATCGTGGCGGTCGAGGAAGGTGAAGCGGGCGGGTCGAAGGCGCGCGGCAAGCGGCGGACCTCGAAGAGCGGCGTGGCCGGCGACATCCAGCTCTCGTCCCACTTTGCCTGCACGCCGTGCGGCGAGAGCTTCGAGCCGCTTTCGCCGCAGTTGTTCAGCTTCAACAGTCCCCAAGGCATGTGCCCGGAATGCGACGGGCTGGGCGACTACTACAACTTCGATCCGGCGCTGCTCATTCCCGACGACTCGCTCAGCTTCAAGCAAGGCGCGCTGCCGCTGGTCGGCAAGTGGAAAGAGATGGGCCGCTGGCGGCGGCATATCTTCCAAGGGGTCGCCGAAACGATGGAGCGCAAGCTCGAACTGCCCGAGGGCGCGCTGCTCGACACCCCGTGGCGCGACCTGACTGAAGAGCAGCGCGACATCCTGCTGTGGGGGACCGGCGAGGAGCATATCACCTTCACCTGGCGGGCCGGCAGCGCGGGGCAGAAGTACGGCGGCAGCTACGACGGCATCATCCCCGATCTGCTGGCCAAGTACCGCAACAGCAAGAGCAAGCCGCAGCGGCGTGCCCTGGAAAAGTACATGAACACCATCACGTGTTCCGAGTGCGAAGGGGACCGGCTCAACGCGCAGGCCCGCAACGTGCGGATTGCGACGGCCTCGCCCTGGTTCGCCGAATACTTTACCGAAACCAATCTCAGCCTGCCGGAAGTGTGCGCGTTGAGCGTCGCCGACGCGGCCCGGTTCTTCGAGGAGCTGCAACTCGACGGCGCCCGGGCGATCATCGCCACCGAAGCGCTCAAGGAGATTCGCGGCCGGCTCGGCTTTTTGCGGAACGTGGGACTCGACTACCTCAGCCTCGACCGCACCGCGCCCACCCTCTCCGGCGGCGAGTCGCAGCGCATCCGCCTGGCAGGCCAGATCGGCTGCGGGCTGGTCGGCGTGCTGTACGTGCTCGATGAGCCATCGATCGGTCTGCACCCCAGAGACAACAACCGGCTGCTGGAAACGCTCACCCAGTTGCGCGACCTGGGCAACACGGTGATTGTCGTCGAGCATGATGAAGACACGATGCGGGTGGCCGATCAGATCATCGACTTCGGCCCCGGCCCGGGCGTCCGCGGCGGCGAGGTAGTCGGCGTCGGCAGTCTCGCGCAGATCAAGCGCAACAAGCGGAGCGTCACCGGGCAGTTCCTGTCCGGCAAGCAGAAGATCGACATTCCGGCCGAGCGCCGCGCCGGCAACGGCCACGTGCTCAAGGTGATTGGCGCCGCGCAGAACAATCTCAAGCAGATCGACGTCGAGATCCCGCTCGGCAAGCTCGTTTGCGTGACCGGCGTGAGCGGCAGCGGCAAGAGCAGCCTGGTGAACGACATTCTGATTCCCGCCTTGCGGCGCGACCTTAACGGCGGCGAGAGCGAGCCGGGCGAGCACGAGCGGATCGAGGGCCTGGAGCATCTCGACAAGATGATCGCCATCGACCAGTCGCCGATCGGTCGCACGCCGCGAAGCAACCCGGCCACCTACATCAAGGTGTTCGACGAAATCCGCAAGCTTTACACGCAACTGTCCGAGTCGAAGAAGCGGGGCTATCCGCCCGGCCGCTTCAGCTTCAACGTCAGTGGCGGCCGGTGCGAGGCGTGCGAGGGGAACGGCTCGAACAAGCTGGAGATGGACTTTCTGGCCGACGTGTGGGTCACCTGCCCGATCTGCCAGGGGCATCGCTTCAACCGCGAGACGTTGCAAGTCCGCTACAAGGGCAAATCGATTGCCGACGTGCTGGAGATGGACGTGCAGCAGGCGCTCGCCCACTTCGAGAATGTGCCCAAGATCGCCGACAAGCTGCAAACGCTGCACGACGTGGGACTCGACTACATCAAGCTCGGCCAGCCGTCGCCGACGCTCTCCGGCGGCGAGGCGCAGCGGATCAAGCTGGCTCGCGAACTGGTCAAGAAGAACACCGGCCAAACGCTCTACCTGCTCGACGAGCCGACCACCGGCCTGCACTTTGCCGATATCAAGATGTTGCTGAAGGTGCTGCATGGCTTTGTCAATGGCGGCAATACCGTGCTGGTGGTTGAGCATAATCTCGATGTGGTGAAGACGGCCGACTGGATCATCGATCTTGGTCCCGAAGGGGGCGACGAAGGGGGCGAGATCATCGCCGTCGGCACACCCGAGGAAGTGGCCGAATATGCCGACTCGTATACGGGCCAGACCTTGGCGCCGATGTTGGTCGGCGAGATTTCGGCGGTCGCCAAGAAGTTCAACGCCAACCGCAAGAAGAAGTCCGCCGCGCCCGCCCAGCGCGACGTGATCGTACTCGGCGCCCGGCAGCATAATCTGAAAGGCATCGACGCCACGATTCCCCGCGACAAGATGACCGTTTGTTGCGGCATGAGCGGCTCGGGCAAGACCTCGCTGGCGATGGACACCATCTATGCCGAAGGGCAGCGCCGCTACGTCGAGAGCCTCAGCAGCTACGCCCGGCAGTTCGTGGCCCAGATGCAAAAACCCCTGCTCGAACACATCGAGGGCCTCTCGCCGGCGATCGCCATCGAGCAGAAGCACATGGGGCATACGCCCCGGTCGACGGTCGGCACGGTGACGGAGATCTACGACTACTTCCGCATTCTGTTCGCCCGCATCGGCGAGCCGCATTGCCCGGAGTGCGAGGCGCCGATCGGCACGCAGACTTCTGATCAGATCGTCGACAACGTTCTCGCACATCCCGAGGGGACGAAGCTCTACCTGATGTCGCCGATGGAGGTCCGCGTGGGGGAAAGCTACGAGGCCCTGTGGGACGATATGCGGAGCCGCGGCTACGCGCGAATTCGCGTCGACGGCGAGACCTTCTCCGTCGATGAGCCTCCCACCATCGACCGCCGCCGCAAGCATCGGGTGGAAATCGTGATCGACCGCATCTCGGTCAAGCAGGAGTCTCGCGGGCGAATCGCCGACAGCATCGAGAACGCGCTGGCCCTGGGGCAAGGCGTGATGACGGTCGCGGTGGTCGATGCCGACCGCCCTGAAGCGGACTGGCCGGTCGAAGTCCACAGTCAGCATTTCGCCTGCGACCGTTGCGGGCGGAGCTTCGAGCTGCTCACGCCGCACAGCTTTTCATTCAACAGCCGGCTCGGCTGGTGCGAGTCGTGCGAGGGGCTGGGGGTCGAGACCGGTGCGAATCCCGCGGCGCTGATCCGCGACACCAAGCTAACTTTGGCCGAAGGGGCGGTGCTGCTGTGGCCGAAGGTCGGCAACGGCATGTTTCAGGCGATGCTGGCCGCATTGTCCGCGGGCACCGGCATCGCGGACGACGTGCCGCTCGATCATCTCACCGCCCGGCAACGCCGCCTGCTGCTGCAC
>JBGTJT010000192.1:0-2156 GCA_041744995.1 Pirellulales bacterium
AGATGATCGCCTATGGCGCTGCCTTTGGCGGCGCGTTTCTCGCCGCGCAGGGGCTGGCCGCCGAGGAACCGCCCGCGCCGACCTCCCAGCCGGACGCCGCGCCGCCGGAGGGCAAGCGGTACGATATGAAGAAGTCGATCAACCTCTGGGCGCTGCCGTATCCCGATAAGATGACGCTCAGGGAGTGCCTCGAGTTGTGCAAGGACGCCGGGTTCGACGGCGTCGAGGTGAATTACGCGCTGGAAGGGGATCTGTCGCCGGAGGCAAGCGAGCAAGACATCAAGGCGATCGGCGCGATGGCCCGCGAGATCGGAATCGAAATCAGCGGCGTTTGTTCATTTCTGTTCTGGCCGTACGCCTTCACGCACAACGATCCGCAACGGCGGGCCAAGGGGCTGGAACTGGCCCGTAAGATGATCCACGCTGCTCGGCTGTTGGGAACCGAGAATCTATTGGTCGTGCCCGGTTCGGTCTACGCACCGTGGATCCCCGATGAGCCGCCCGTGCCGCACGACGTCGCCTTGGCGCGGGCCACCGAGGGTGTGGCCAAACTGCTGCCGGAAGCAGACAAGCACGGGGTGTACATCAACATCGAGAACATCTTCGCCAACGGCTTCCTGCACAGTCCGCAGGAGATCAATAGCTTTGTTGACGGCTTCCAGTCGGAGCGGGTGAAGGTCCACTTCGACACGGGCAACATCATGCAGTACCATTTTCCCGAGCATTGGATTCCACTGCTGGGAAAGCGAATTCAGAACGTCCATCTGAAGGAATACAGCAAGAAGGTTCACGAGTTCAATCTGAACGCTTTTCGCCTGCTGTTGGACGGCACGACCGATTGGCCGGCGGTGCTGGCGGCGTTCGACGCCGTGGGCTATCGCGGGTATCTGACGTTCGAGTACTTCAATCCCTTTCCGAACTGGCCGGAAGCGATTGTGTATCACACGTCCGACGCGCTGGACCGCATGCTGGGCCGCAAATAGCGAAAGACGCCGTTGCGGGCCGCGCGGAGGGACAGGCAATTGTCTTGATTAGATGGCATTTTGTCCCAAAATGGCAGATTCATTGAGTTAGCATGAAAGGTGTGGAGCGGTCACCGACAGCCGTCGGGCCAGCTTGCCGCTGGGGCAAGCACCGCTGCATTGGAAGTGTTAGGCTCCCCGCTCGTCCGCGCATCGACCGCGCGGTTGACGACCTTTCCTACCTCAATGACGTGCATGCCATGAACACCCTCGATGTCACCGCCGACTTGTTGACGATTGAGTACGGCGAGGCGAGTGACGCCTTGTTGCTCGACCGCTATGTGATCCACCGCGATGAAACGGCTTTTGCGACACTGGTCGAGCGTTATCGACAGTTGGTGTTGCGGATTTGTCGCCGCGCGTTGGGCAACCACCACGACGTCGAAGACGCCGCCCAGGACACCTTCCTGGCCTTGGCCAGCGGGGCCGCCTCGATCGAGAATCCTGGTTCACTGGCGAGTTGGCTGTACGGCGTGGCCGCCCGCACCGCCTGCAAATTGGCGACCAAGCGGAGCAAGCGTCGCGAGCAGGCATTGGTCGAGGATGTGGTCGCGGCCGGGGACGAATGGGCGATCGCCACGCAATACATGCAGCAGTTGCTCGACGAGGAGATGGAGCACCTGCCGTCGAGATACCGCGATTCGCTGATCTTGCATTACTTGATGGGCAAGACCGCCAAGGAAGTGGCCGCGCAGTTGGAGACCACCGTTGGCAGCGTCAACGGCTACTTGAAACGCGGCAAGCGGGAGTTGCGGATACGTCTGGCCATGCGCGGGGCCGGTCTGGCGGTATCGCTGGGAGCAGTCCACGCCGCCGAAGGGGCCTTGCAGGAGCGGACGCGGCGGCAATCCGAAAAAACTCTTAATTCGGAGAAATCAAAGGAAAGCCGACGTCGCTCAAACAGCAAGTAACGGCAAGGGCCTTAAGGCTTGCAGGCGCGTTCGCAGATGCATTGCACGTGGAAAGGGTCCGTAGGTCGCAGTCGTTTTCCAACTTTATGCGCCCCATATCGCACATATCGGGAACTACTACCATAGGCACGCCCTAATGCGGGCCGACGCACCGTGGCGCTTCAGCCGCACGTCAGCAGTTATTCCTTTACCCGTGGAGCTAGATGATTATGTCCAAACCCAA
>JBGTJT010000193.1:0-14092 GCA_041744995.1 Pirellulales bacterium
AGCCGACCGGCACGTGCTCGTCCATCAGGTAGTACCACGCCTCGCAGCCAATCACAAACGTGACCGCCATAGTACCGATCACAACCAACACCGGCGCCAGTCGCTGGCCCGCGCGCGTCCACTCGTTGTCTCGCCGTGCTATTTTGACCAGGCCCAGGCCATACAGCGGGATCATCACCGCCAGCGCGACAACGGCCACAATGGTCCGGTTCAACAGTGCGCCGGCGGTGTCCGGCGGTAGCCAGGAAAGCCCCCAAGCGATCGCGAACAACACCCCGTACACCAACGCCGTATACTGCAGAGGCGAACGGAGTCGACCACGGGAAAGCAGCGCCCAGGCGACCGCCAATCCGAGCAGCGCATAAGCCGCCGTATTCCGCTCGGTCCAGTCGGCGTAAGTACATTCGATCCACGCCACGGAGACGGTCGCCAGCACGGCGATCAGGCCATTGCCGACGGTCAACCAAGCCTGGCCGGGTGGATGCGGATCGTCGAAGGCCGGTGTGTCCGCTAGCCGCTCCGTTGCCAGGGACATCCGCAATTGCGTGGCCAAGCCGGCGAAACCGCCGCGGCGGCTCCATACATAGCTGCTGGCCAGCGCGTAGGCGGAGGCGAACATCGTGGCGGCCCACAGCGACTGCGAGGGGTCGGTGATGTTGAGCGCGTCGAGCAGCATGGCCGGGGCGAGTCCGCCGACCAGATAGAGCGAGCCGATAAACTGCCGTCCACGGGGATCCCAGCAGCGCGACACGACTGCCGCCAACAACGCGACAAACGCCGCCGCCGCGATAAGGTTCGTGTTCTGCTGTGGAAATCCGGCAACGTCCGCCGCCAGACCGCTCAACACGGCCAACCACATCACCACGGTCATGCCCCAGACGGCGACCGGATGCATAGCGAGTCCGCCGCGCCGCAATTCGGTCTGGGCGCAACGCCGTTCGATGGCGACCGAGTAGATGCTGGCCAGTCCCAAGACGACGACATTCAGATAGAGGAACTCCGGCCAGAAGTCGCCGGCGGGAAGGATCTGGTGGCCGACGTCTATCCACCAGATGCTCACGGCCAGGTTCAACAACAGGGCGGCCGACCATACGAATGCTCGTCGAGAAACATACCAGGCCAGACCGGCCGCCAGTGCCGCGACGAGAGCGAGTCCCCCGACCGTCCACCACGGCGCCAACGGATCGCCCCCCAGCGCCCTCAACGAAAGCAGGACGGCCAAGACCGCCCAGCCAGTGGAGATGGCGACGCCGGCGCCGCGAGCGGCGGGCAGCGTGCCGCTTTTCCTGAGTACGTGAGGCAGAACCGGCGCCAGGTAGGCGGCCACGATAAAACCGGCCAATAGCGTGTGATAGGCTAACCAGTCGCCGTTGTCCCACGCCACGCTGGCCAGGGCGATCATCGCCGCCAGCACGCCGATCGAGGCGGCCAGCACCGTGCATGTGTGACGTATCTCCGCGCGTCCTGACAGCCACAGCACGGCAAGCACATTGAGCAGCAGCGCCAGCCAGCCGACCCAGTTGCCCGCAGGCTCAATTCGTGTCGGCGTGCCGGGAAAGATACTCAGATAGGCCACGCCCCACACAATGGTCAGCCCGCAGAGGGCCGCTCCAAAGGCGACATAACTGGCCAAGAGCGTGGCCGGTGCCGCGGTCGGGCTTGCCGGCTCATCCACTTCGTTTCGCGTTGTTCCCCATTGCCGGAGAATGCCCAGCCAAGCGAGCGAATACATTGCCGCGACGATCGAGTTGACCTGAGCCAATTCAATCCAAGCCGACACATCGAGCGGTCTCGCCGCGCGGGCGAGTTCAAACAGATAAACCATCGTCGCCAGCAAGTTCACCAACAGAGCGGCCGACAGTGCATATCCGGCCGAGCGTTGCCGAGCGGCGTGTCCCAGCAGAGCGACGATCAACGCGGCCAGAGGCACGCCATAGGAGACCGACAGGCCAATCGTCGTGAACCAACTGCCGGGCAGCGGACCGACAATCGGATGCTGCTTGAGCGCCTCGGCCACGATGTAGATGCAGCAGGCCGCCAGCGGCGCGACCCCCATCATCAACAACGTCTGCCACAGCAAGGCGGCCAGGCGCGGCCAGGTTGCGTCGGCACCGTACTGGGAACGCATCGTTCGCTGTTGAGCCGCCAAAGGTAAAGCGATTACCAAGGAGACCAAACAAGCCGCAAGCAGCCAGTAGAGCAGCGTGGCAATTTGGCTGGGAATGCCGGACCGAGCCACCGCGCCGACGGCCACGTAGAGTCCCATTGCGGCATAGCAGACGAGCACGAACGCGATAATCGCGGTTCGAGCCAGCGAGTCGAGGGCGGGCGACAGCGCAAGGCGGGGGTCGTCATCGCTGAGAATGCCAATGCGAACGGCCAACGACCGGCACCAGCGACGCCCCCAAACCGGTGCCGACGCGGCAATCGCGTAACCGCCGAGCGTCCAACGCAACGCCGACGCGGCGGATGTGTCCGTTTCCCAGCGGGCGGCCACCATCAGGCAGGCGGCGCCCCCGAAAAGCAGCAAGCCGATCGTCCGCGATCGAACCCGATCGCACCACATGCCGACCGCCACCATCGCGGCGACTGCCAGGAGCAGCAGCCAACCGCCGCGGTCGAAGGCGTGACCATGCGCGGCGCCCCATAATTCAAACTCGCTCAGAGCCGGCGCAACGCGGGCGCCGCTCTCCATGACGGCGAGTTCCTGGGCCACGCCCGGCGCGACGCCATAGATCGCCACCACGGCCAGCAGCAGACAGGCGGTAACTTCCAACATGCGATCGATCGCTACGGCATCCGCGTTAATCAGCCGCGCCAGTGGTTGGAGCGGGCGTCGCTGAGCGTCGTCGCCCACCGGCGGTGTCAATCGCCTTGCCAGCAGGCGAGCGACAGTCCATAGCGTGCAGTACGCGGCCAATGCGATACCTTGAATCTGCAAGAACCACGGATCGAGCCAGGGATATCGGGCGGCGGCATACCAAGGGCGGCTCTCGACGACGCCAGTTAAGCCGCTGGCAATCGATAGAAATAGCACAAGTTGGAACGCCGCGAACAGGCTCCGCCAACCGGCGGCAAGGCTCAGCAGCAGCCACACGGCGGCGATCCAGGCCAGGTATGCGGCCAGTGTGAAACTGTCGACGTTCGGAAAACTGGCAACAAGCAGCACGGCCGTCGCCGCGGAAGTCGTCATGCTCGACCAGTACAGGACGACGATCCAGTCCGCCAGGGAACCGCCGCGGCGGGCGGCCACGCCGGCGACACACACGACGGTGGCATGCAGCAACAGGGCCGTCTCCCAAGGATGTTGTAGGTGCCAGGCCTCCGCGTAACGAAAGACGACGCCTTGCACGATGGCGGCCAACAGCAGCAGACTGGCGCTGACGGCGACGCTACTGCGCTGGATCTGCCAGGTCGCTACGGCGGCGGCGAGAGCGTAAAAGCCCAAGGTCCAAGTGGCATAGAAGGGGTCTCCCGCGCGCGCGAATCCGTAGACGCCGATCAACAACAGGCTGGCGGCTACCGTCGCCGCCGAGGCTGCCAGAATCCACCCCGCGTCGGCCTTCCGCCCGAGATAGCCCATACCGAGCGCCGCAGCGGCGAACAACGCGGCCAGCGGCGCCAGTGCATTGCCACTGGTGGCAGTCAACAACACTTGTACCAATTCCCATTGGCTGTTGAGCATCCACGCCAACTCGCCGCGCGCCACATGGAAGCCGACCAACCACGCCACGAACAGGCAGCCGCACGCAACGAAATGCGCCGCGGGAATCCGGAACGTAATGGCCAACGCCGCGAATAACACGGCCGTCGTGATCGCGGTGGGCAATAGCAAGGCGGGGTCGGGCCAGGCCAACACGATCGCAAACGCCATCACCACGGCCCCGGCGACGCCGACGCCGATGCCAATCGTCTGCTCAACGGCCGCCGCGTGTTTGAGCGTGCCGCGCCAGAACAACAGCCCGGTCGCCAAGGCGGGCAGGCCAAACAGCGCCACCAACGGCGACAATTGGCTGAGCGTCTCAACGATTGCGCCTCGTTCGTACACCAGCAAGCCGAACGGCAACGCCGCCGCGTAGCAGACGACGCCCACCATGAGAAATAGTTGTCCCGCCAAGGTCTCATCATCGATGCGATTGCGGTAGACTCGCACCAGGTACCACCCGGTAACGATCACCAGACAGCCGACCGATAACAGAGCCAGCCCGTAGACCGTTGGCAGCGTGGCGTTTGCGTCGGCAAAGCGGCGGGTGAGCAATTGCACCAGCGAGGTGAATATCACGCCAATGGTCAGCAACACCGGTCCTGAAGGGAGAATACTCCGCGCCGACAGGAAACAGAGCGCAGCGAACAGTCCCAGCGAGAATAACTCGCCGCCGATCGAGCCGACATCGGTGGGAGGCGCCTCGCGGGTGAACGCGGCGATCGCCAGAAAGTTGAGCGGCACCAATAAGGTGGCGATGGTCAACAGCCCGCGGCTGGTTGTATGGATCTGCCAGCGATGCAACGTATAGAAGCCGGCCCCGAACAATGCCGTGGAAACGCCGCTGAAGATGACGAACTTCAACAAAGGCCGTTCGGCGATCTCCGCCCAAAAGCTGATCACCAAGGCAATGGAGCAACCGACAATCAGCAGCCCGCCGACCAGTTCGCCCCAGCGGATGTTTTTTTCTTCCATGAAAGCCGACAGCACCCGCGATAGCGCCTCGCGATGCACCGGCTGCGCCGGTTGCGGCAACTCGACCGGCTGTTCGGCTTCCGCCTGCCGCGCCGCGGCGTAGCGCCGGGCGCGCTCGCCGACATCCAGGGGCGTCTCGACTGAGGCTTGCTCCGCGATCTCCTCGGCCGCGCTCGCGTCGGGTGCAACTTCCGACACGGCAGCCGAGACCATCTCGGCTTCGACGATCTCCACTTCGTCCAAATCGTCGGTCCTCGGCGCCTCTGCGGCAGCGACGGACGGTTCGTCATCGATTAGTACCGACTCGATTGATTTGGTCAGTTCGCGATACGTCTGAGAGTCGATCGTCCCCAGGGCCTCCTGCCGGGCAAGTTGCCGCCGCAGATGCGCCAGCAGCGCCGGCCGAGGCGGGGCCGGAGACGCCCCGAAGGGCCAATTGCAGACGCGGCAATACTGCCTCTCGTCGAGCAGCGCGGACCAGCAGCGGGGGCAGGCGTGCAAAGTCTGCGGTGACGCGGGCCGCGAGTTCGACTTGAACTGTCTGAAAAACCACGCCAACGCCACCCAGATGCCGTGCCCGATAAGCGTAACGACGCCCAGCAACACGCCTAGGACGATCAGCAATAGCAGTAGTTCTTCCAATCACCCGCTCCACCGTCGTGCCGCCATGACCGGCGGGTTGTTCATGCAACACCCCTGCTACAGACTAGTTCGCAATCGATCGGGTATCAAGCAAATGGCGGCGGCCCGAGTGCCGGCAGTCCCGCTGGGCGAGGTAACCGAGGCGGCCGATTTGCCAGCCGCATACAGATATGATAGTTTCTTCTCCCAACGCTTTACTTCCCTTTATTCACTTCGTTCCCTTCTGTTCAAACTCCCGCACGAGGCAACGTCGCGGCATGTATGAAGTCACTCCGGCCCTCGCGTTTTTGATTCTTGCCGTCGGCATTGCCATTGTGCTGGGCATGATTGTGGTGTTGCGGGTCAACGCGTTCATTGCCCTGATCACGGCCGCCATGGTGGTCAGCCTGCTGGCGCCCGGCGAACTGGCGGAGAAGATCGAGCGGGTGGCCAAGGCGTTTGGGAGCACGGCCGGCAACATTGGCATCGTGATTGCGCTGGCGGCCGTGATCGGCAAATGCATGATGGACTCCGGCGCGGCCGATCGCGTGGTCCGCACGGCGTTGGCCCTGTTTGGTGAAAAACGGGCGTCGATCGCACTGTCGACCAGCGGCTTCGCCTTGAGCATTCCGGTCTTCTTCGACACGGCCTTTTATTTGCTGGTGCCCTTGGCCAGATCGACCTACCGGCAAACGAAGACGCACTATTTGAAATACCTGATGGCGATCGCGGCCGGCGGCGTCGCCACGCACACGCTGGTGCCGCCCACGCCGGGGCCGTTGTTTATCGCGACCCAACTGGGCGTCGACATTGGCATGATGATGCTGGTCGGTATCTGCGTCGGGGTTCCGGCGGTCGCCGTGGCGTTGCTCTATGGTCGCTGGCTCGACTCGCGGATGCCCGTGACGATGCGGCCGTTGGTCGACACCGACGAGCCGGCGACTCCGCTTGCCGACGAGCAACTGCCTTCGCTCGCCTGGTCGCTGGCGCCGATTCTGTTGCCGATTGTGTTGATCACCGCCAACTCGGCCGTCAAGGTCGTCGCCTTTCGCGCCGTGGAGAACGATCCCGCGATTCTCAGCGACGAGGTATCTGAAAAGTATCTGTTCGACGGAGTCTTGCGCGTCGAAGAACAATCGGGCGACGGCGCCACGACACGACGCGTCCTCGCCGACGGCGAGATCAGCGAGGTACTCCGCGATGCCGCCAACGAAGGCTTGCCCATCGCCGGCCTGTTTGGCTGGACCAACGTGTTGGGCAATCCGAACCTGGCGCTGCTGTTTTCCGCGGCGGTCTCCATCTGGACGCTCGCGCGCCAGCGTCGATCAACCCGCTCAGAACTAGGCCGCGCCGTGGAGACGGCGCTGATGAGCGGCGGCGTGATTATTCTGATTACCGCGGCCGGCGGTGCTTTCGGTGAAATGCTCAAAGAGCTGAACATCGGTCGAGCCATGCAAGACGTGTTTGGCGACCCGATCGAGAGCGGCTTGCCTCTGCTGCTGTTTGCCTTCGGGCTAGCGTCGCTGATGAAGTTCGCGCAAGGCTCCAGCACGGCCGCGATGATCGTGACCTCCGGCATCGTGGCCGCCATGATTACATCGGAGTCGCTTCCGTTTCACCCGGTCTACCTGGCCACTTCCATCGGGGCCGGGTCGCTGGTCGGCTCCTGGATGAACGATAGCGGCTTTTGGATATTCACCAAGATGGGCGGCCTGACCGAGTTGGAATCGCTAAAGAGTTGGACGCCATTGTTGGCGATCGTGGGCATCGTGAGCATGATCATGACCGTGATCCTGGCAGTGGTGCTGCCGATGAGTTAGGATACGTAGACACACCTCGTTTAACCCGTAGCCGGAGGCGCAGGCGGCATCGGGAGGATGATATTGAGGAAGTTAGGCTGCAAGTTACACCAATCCGTTTTCCGCAATGCGATTTGGTGTCGCTTGTCGTCCGATGGTAGCCACCACGCGTGTCCCGACGCGAGCCTGCGCCTCCGGCTCGTTTAACCCGCAGCCGGAGGCGCAGGCGGCATCGAGAAGATGAATTTGAGGAAGAAGAGTGGCAGGTTACACCAGACGGATTGCCGCTAAGCCTCTCGGTGTAACTTGCGGTCGTTATTTTTGCGGAGCATTGTGCCCGACGCCGCCTGCGCCTCCGGCTACGGGTTAAACGACTTTCCGAAAGCGAGAATCAACATGATGACCGGCTTAAGATTCCCTTCAATAGTGACCCTGCTCGCATTGATCCCGGCGCAATCCCTCGCCGCCGACAAAGCACCCGAGACGATTGGCCAGGTCGAGCGGCTCGATCCGGCGCTGGACGACTTGATCGCCCGTGACGTAAAGATCGAGGTGCTCGCCGACGGCTTCGATTGGAGCGAGGGACCGCTGTGGCTGCCGTCGGAGAAATGCGTCATTTTCTCCGACGTGCCGACCAACAAGATTCATCGTTGGTCCGAACAAGACGGCCTGAGCGTCTACCTTACTCCGAGCGGTTACACCGGCGACGTGCCTCGTGGCGAGGAACTGGGGTCCAACGGACTGCTGCTCGATCAAGAGGGCCGATTGGTCATCTGCCAGCACGGCGACCGCCGCATGGCCCGCATGGATGCACCGCTCGGCAAACCGGCGGCGAAGTTCATCACGATTGTCGACCAGTACCAAGGCAAGCGGTTCAACAGCCCCAACGACGCGGTCTATCACTCCAGCGGGGCGCTGTACTTTACCGATCCACCTTATGGCATGCCAAAACGCTTTGACGACCAGAATCGGGAACTCGATTTTCAAGGCGTGTTCCGCCTCGATGCCGACCGCACGCTGACGCTGTTGACCAAGGAACTCCGCGCGCCCAACGGCATCGCCTTTTCACCCGACGAAAAGAGGCTCTACGTGGCGCAGTCGGATCCAAAGAAAGCGATCTGGATGGCCTACAACGTGGCCGAGGACGGCTCGATCGCAGGCGGCCGGGTGTTCTTCGACGCCACCCGCCTCGTCGGCAAAGGGCCGGGGTTGCCGGACGGCCTGAAGGTCGATGCGGCCGGGAACCTGTTTGCGACCGGCCCCGGCGGCGTGTTGGTGATCTCGCCCGAGGGGAAGCACCTGGGGACGATCCACACCGGCACCGCGATCGCGAACTGCGCCTTCGGCGACGACGGCCGCACCTTGTATATGACCTGCGACATGTACCTCTGCCGCATCCGGCTGAAGACCATCGGCGACGGGTTTTGAGCCAACGTTGGGCAAGCTGCCAGCTTGCCCGGCCTCGCTAACACACTCGGCCGTTGAGCACCGTCCCATGAAAGCCCTCCTCCTCCAAGAATACAAACAGCTTGCATACACCGACTTCCCTGAACCCGAGGTCGGCCCGGAAGATCTGTTGGTGCGGGTCCGCGCGTGCGGTGTGTGCGGCAGCGACGTGCATGGCTTCGACGGCGCGAGTGGTCGACGGATTCCGCCGCTGGTGATGGGCCATGAAGCCGCCGGCGTGGTGGAGCAGATTGGCGCCGACGTGAGCGGATTCGCCGTGGGGGATCGCGTTACGTTCGACTCCACCGTTTATTGCGGCGCGTGCTTCTTCTGCCGGCAAGGGCGCGTGAACCTGTGCGACAACCGCATGGTGCTGGGCGTCTCTTGCGGTGACTACCGACGGCATGGGGCATTTGCCGAGTACGTGGCCGTGCCCTATCGTATTGCATACAAGCTGCCTGACGGCCTGTCGTTCGAACACGCGGCGTTGGTCGAGGCAGTCTCGGTGGCCGTGCATGCCGTGAACCGCACGCCGGTCCAACTGGGCGATTCGGTGGTGGTCGTCGGGGCCGGCATGATCGGGCTGCTGGTGATTCAAGCCGCCAGGGCCGCCGGGGCGGGAACCATCATCGCCGTCGATCTGGCCGAGGAGCGCCTGCAACTCGCCGCACAGTTGGGCGCCGACCACGCGATCAATTCCGGTCTGGAAGACGCCACTGCCGCAGTCGCGGCGTTGACCGAGGGCCGCGGAGCCGCGCACGCGTTCGAAGTGGTCGGCGCTCCGGCGACGATCCACGCGGCAATCGGTTCAACCCGCAAGGGAGGCAACGTCACGCTGGTCGGCAATCTCGCGCCGCAGGTCGAGTTGCCGCTGCAAGCGGTCGTCACGCGGGAACTCACGCTGCGCGGAAGTTGCGCCTCCAGCGGCGAATATCCGGCCTGTCTCGACCTGATCGCGCGGGGAACGATCGACGTCGCTCCCTTGATCTCCGCCGCCGTTCCCCTGGCCGAGGGCGCCGCCTGGTTCGACCGGCTCTATCGGCGCGAACCGGGATTGATGAAGGTCATTTTGCAACCATAAGGATCGCATGTCGCACAACTTTTTCGATCTGACTGGCAAGGTCGCGATTGTCACCGGCGCCAGTCGCGGACTGGGCCAATACTTCGGCCGTGCGTTGGCTCGGGCGGGGGCCGATCTGGTCGTTACCAGCCGTGATGTTGATCGTTTGGCGGAGTTTGTGGCAGAGATCGAAGCGCTCGGCCGCCGCGCTGTGCCGTTGGCATTGGACGTTGCTCGATTGGAGAGTATCGAGTCGATGGTCGCAGCGGCTGGCGAGGCTTACGGCAAGATCGACATCCTGGTCAACAATGCCGGCTGCAACGTCCGCAAGCCTTCCACCGAGATCACCTGGGACGACTGGAACCTGGTGCTCGACACCAATCTCCGCGGCACCTTTTTCGTGTCCCAGGCCGTGGCCAAAAAGATGATTCCTCGAGGCTACGGGCGGATCATCAACATTGGATCGGTGACTTCGGTCTTCGGCTACGCCGGGCTGGCCCCCTATTGCGCCAGTCGCGGCGGCGTGAAGCAACTCACCATGAGCCTGGCGGACGATTGGGGACCGCACGGCGTCACAGTCAATTGCCTCGCACCAGGCTGGTTCGAGACGCAACAAAACCGCGTGCTCTACGAAAACCAGCAATGGGTCGAATATCTGGTCGATCGGATTCCGCTGAAGCGGCCCGGCCGTCCCCACGATCTTGACGGTGCAGTCGTCTTTCTTGCCTCCGACGCCAGCGGTTATATTACGGGGCAGACGCTGCTTGTCGACGGCGGCATCTCAACCGGCTCGACCAAGGCAACCGTCTGATCCGCTGGTAGAACCAATCGCCCTTGCCTTGGCGGTATTTGCGAATATCATGTTGCTAGATAGTCATTCCCGAAATCCTCAGGAGCTTACTTATGAAGTGTTTGTTTCCCCTGTTGTTGGCGGTCGCCGCGTTGGCCGTCTATGGCGGCTGTCAGAAAGCCGAGAACGATCCCGCGCCGGCTGCCAACTCCCCCGACACGGCGCCTGCCGCGGACGAAGCGGCCTCAGCCGATGATGAAGCCGCCGAGGGCACGTATGTGACGCTCAAAGTTCCCAACATGTTCTGAGCAGGCTGTGCCGCCTCGGTTCGAGGCGATTTGGCGAAGATTGAAGGCGTGACCGACATCGAAACCGACTTCAAGAATCGCATCTGCAAGTTCCGGCTCACCGACCCCGACGTCGAATACGAAGCAAAATTGGCGGAGATTGCCGAAACCAACGAGCATTTGGAAGGCTATACCATCCAGTAGCTGGCCGATTCCGTTTGGCCGTGGACCACAAGACCGCGCACCGTCCCGGTGCGCGGTCTTTTTTGTTCAAGCTGCCGTCCCGTTCGGTTACAATCGTGGAAGTTCCGTTTTCCACGCCATGTCAACGAAACCGTAAACGCGCCATGATCGACAAACGTTTCTCCCGCGCGATTGCCGCGCTGATTTGTCTCGTGCCTGCCGTCCTCTGTGCCGAGGATTTTCCGAAACTGCACAATACCGAGAAGACGCCGGACGCCACACGGCTGGCGCCGGAGGCCGCCGCCCGCTCGTTCCAACTCCCCGCCGGGTTCCGCGCCCAAGTGTTCGCCGCGGAGCCGGACGTGCAAAACCCGATCGGCATGGCTTGGGACGGCCGCGGGCGGCTGTGGATCGCCGAGAACTACACGTATGCCGAGACGCCCAAGCGGTACGATCCGTCGTATCGCGATCGGGTGATCGTGCTGGAAGACGCCGACGGCGACGGCCGCTTCGATCGCCGCACGGTTTTCACCGACGACGTGCAACGGCTGACCAGCGTCGAGGTTGGCCACGGCGGCGTGTGGCTGATGTGCCCGCCGCGGCTGCTGTTCATTCCCGATGCCGACGGCGATCTGAAGCCCGACGGCCCGCCGCAGGTGGTGCTCGACGGCTTTGATCCCGGGCGGAGCAACTCGCACAATTTCGCCAACGGCTTGCGGTTCGGTCCCGATGGCTGGCTGTACGGCCGCGTCGGGCATAGCTGCCCCGGCGAGATCGGCGTGCCGGGAACCGAGGCCGCCGAGCGTTATCCAATCCGTGGCGGCATCTGGCGGTACCATCCCCAAACGAAGCGCGTCGAGGTGCTCACCAGCGGCACGGTCAACCCTTGGGGACACGACTGGACCGCCGAGGGTGAGATGTTTTTCGTGAATACGGTCACGGGCCACCTGTGGCACATGCTGCCGGGGGCGCATTATGAACGCCGCGAACCGCGCGATCCCTACCAGCATGTGTACGAAATGATTGCCCAGCATGCCGACCACTATCACTTCGACACCGGGCAGGACTGGACCAAGTCGCGCCACGGCGCGGCCGATTCCCTCGGCGGAGGGCACGCACACAGCGGAGCGATGATCTATTTGGGCGCCAACTGGCCGGCCGAATATCGCGGCCGACTGTTCACGCTCAACTTACACGGCCGACGCATCAATCAGGAGATTCTCCAGCGCAAAGGGAGCGGCTATGTCGGCCGGCACGGCGAGGACATCGCTTTATGCGAAGACACGTGGTTTCGCGGCATCGATCTGAGTTACGGCCCCGACGGCGGCGTGTTCGTGCTCGACTGGAGCGACGCCGGCGAGTGCCACGAAAACGACGGCGTGCATCGCACCAGCGGACGGATCTACAAGATCACGTACCAGGGCAACGAAAGAGTTGCCGCCGCCGCGCCGCCGACCAACCTGCCTAAAGCCTCCGATCGGGAACTCGTCGACCTGCAAGCGCGCGGCAACGAGTGGTTCGTGCGGCAAAGCCGGCTGGAACTGGCCCGCCGTGCGGCAACCGGCAAGCTGGCGGAGGATACGGTTGGCGACGTGCGGAAACGTTTCGAGCAAAGTGATCATTCCTTACAGCAATTACGACTGCTGCTTACGCTGCATGCCGTCGGCGCGGCCGATGCTGGTTTCCTGAAGCAGCAACTGCAGCACAAAGACGAACATATCCGCACGTGGGCGATTCGCTGCTTGACCGAAACCTGGCAGATCGATGGGCCGCTCGGTCCGCTGCCCATCATGGGCGAATACTCCCATCGCGAGAAGCGATATTTCCTGATTAAAACGTTTCAACCGCTGCTGGTCGAAATGGCCAAGCAGGAGAACTCGCCACTGGTCCGGCTGACGCTGGCTTCCACGTTGCAGCGTCTGCCAATTGCGCAGCGGGCGGAGTTGGCCGCGGCGCTCGCTTCGCACGCCGCCGATGCCGAAGACCACAACCTGCCGTTAATGGTCTGGTACGGGTTGATCCCGGTCGAGCCAGCCGAGTTGGTCGACGTATTCCATGCAAGCCAGTGGCCGAAGCTGCGGCAGTTTATCGCCCGGCGGCTGACTGAGGAACTGTCAGACGACGCTGCTCCTGTAAACGCCTTGCTCGCCACGTCCGCCGAGAAAGCGTCGGCGGAGGCTCGTCGCGACCTATTGACCGGCATGCAGCAAGCCATGCGCGGCTGGCACGGCGCCAAGCCGCCGGAAGCCTGGTCGGCCTTCAAGCAGTCGATTGAGAGCGACGGCCGGGATGCCGCCTTGAAACTGCATTGCGAGCAAGTCTCGCTGGTGTTTGGCGATCCGCGGGCATTGGCCGCTTTGCAGAAGATGGCGGGCGACGAACAACTGGCCGGCGGCATTCGCCAGCAAGCGTTGCAAAGCGTCATCGACGCCAAACCTGCGGACCTGCGACCAACGTGCGAGCAACTGCTTAAGGACAAAACGGTCGGCATGATCGCCGCCCGCGGGCTGGCCACATTCCCGGACGCCGAGGCAGCCGACCGCTTGATCGCGGCCTATCCGGCGTGGGGTCCGCACGAGCGGCAAGGGTTGCTGTCGCTGCTGGTCTCGCACAAAGCATTCGCCGATCGCTTGTTGGCGGCCGTCGCCGCCGAGCAGATCGCGCGGACGGAGTTGACAGCCTATCACCTCCGCCAGATTCACAGCCTCAAGGATGCGGTGCTATCCCAGCGAGCCGCGGACGTGTGGGGAACGGTCAACGAGACGCCGCAGGCCAAACAGCAGGCGATCGCCCGTTGGACCGAGAAGTTCGATGGCGAGGCGCCAACAGGAGCGAACCTCGAGCAGGGCAAGGAGTTGTACACGAAGAGCTGCGCACAGTGCCACCGATTGTACGGCGAAGGGGGGCAGATCGGCCCCGACCTGACCGGCGCCAACCGCAACAACCTGCACTATCTGCTGGAAAACATCATCCACCCCAGCGCCGAAGTCAGCGCGGACTACCGCATGACGGTGCTCACGCTCGACGACGGCCGCGTGCTCAACGGCTTGATCACCAATGAGACCGACCGCACCGTCACGCTGCAATCCCCTACCGAGGAGTTCGTGGTGCCGCGCGAGTCGATCGAGTCTAACGAACGCACCAACCTCTCGCCCATGCCCGACGGCCTGCTGGAACCGCTCACCGAGGAGCAGGTTCGGGATTTGATAGCGTATTTGATGCTGACAA
>JBGTJT010000194.1:0-7043 GCA_041744995.1 Pirellulales bacterium
GGACCGACGGCCGGCGCGGCACTGGTCGAGCATCCGGGCGTCGATAAGATTGCCTTCACCGGCGAAACGACCACAGCGCAGACGATCGCCCGCGAGGCAACCAACACGCTCAAGCGGATTACCTTCGAGTTGGGCGGCAAGAGTCCCAATATCGTGTTCGCCGATTGCGACCTGGAAGCCGCGGTGGCCGGCGCGCACTTGGGCATGTATCTCAACCAGGGCCAATGCTGCACCGCCGGCAGTCGCCTGTTCGTGGAGGATTCGGTTCACGACAAGTTCGTCGACATGCTGGCCGACATCAACCGCGCTCGCAAGATCGGCGATCCGTTCGATCCGGAAACCGAGCAAGGCCCGCAGATCGACCAGGCGCAGTTCGACAAGATCATGAAATACATCAACCTCGGCAACGAGCAGGGCGCCACCTGCGTGACCGGCGGCAAGCGCTACGGCGACCGGGGGTTCTTCGTCGAGCCGACGATCTTCGACAACGTGACCGACGACATGGCGATCGCCCGCGACGAAATTTTCGGTCCGGTGCTGTCGGTGCTGCGGTTCAGCGACATGGACGACCTGATCGACCGGGCAAACAACACCATGTACGGACTGGCCGCCGCGGTCTGGACCCGCGACATCGGCAAGGCGCATCACATCGCCGCCAAGGTCCGCGCCGGCACGGTGTGGGTAAACTGCTACGACGTGTTCGACACGGCGGCCCCCTTCGGCGGCTTCAAAATGAGCGGCCAGGGCCGCGAACTGGGCGAAGCGGCCCTGGACAACTACCTGGAAAACAAGACCGTGACCGTGGCGTTGGATAGGTAAGCCCCCGTGGCTGCGGCGTCTCGCCGCAGACGTGACGGTGGCTTCCAGCCGCCGCAGACGATAAGAAGCGTGACTGCGGCGTCTCGCCGCAGACGGGCGGCAACAAGATGCCGCCGCCAAGAATGTTGAACGAGGCGGCCCGAGCCTTCGGGCCGCCTTGGTTTTTTGGTATAATGCTTCCCAAGGCAATCAAGTCGAACCAAGAACATTTTCCATGGCGACCGAAGATTCAACACAACCGGCGGTCATCGAGCCGGACCTCGTATTGCATCGTTTCACTGTCGATCGATATTTGCAGGCCGCCAAGTGCGGCGGCTTGGATGGTGCGCAGGTCGAGCTGCTCAATGGAGTGATTTCCAATCATAACACGGTCGGCAGCCCGAACGAATTTGCTGTCAGCGAACTTGAGAGGCGTCTTCACCCGTTGCTCGCGCCGGGCGACGTGGTCCAAGTGCATCAGTTTGGCGTGAATCGATTTAGGCAAATGTCCTCCGACGGTGTGTTCGATGACGTGCGGGTTGAACTCTTCCAAGGCTGGATCTGCGATATGCCCCCCGTCAGTCCAAGGCATGAGCGTTCCACTCAAGCGATTTCACGTCTTTTGATGAACTCGTTGGCCGGTGCGTTCAACGTCCGCTCGCAGCTACCCGTCGATCTCGCGACCAGTGTGCTCCAGCCCGATATTTGCGTTGCCATCGGCGATACCGAGCGCTATCAGAACCGTCCTCCCAGCGGCCTCGAATGCCGGCTGGTCTGCGAGGTCGCTGATGGTTTTCTCACATCGGATCGCACCTTTAAGCTGTGGCTATACGCCGCCGCTGGCATCCCCGAGTATTGGATCGTAAATCTCATCGACAGCCAGGTCGATCGCTTTACCCAACCCGAGCTATCGCCCGAGGGGCTGGGGCAATATGTGGAGCGGGCCGTATTCAAGAAGGGTGAGGCGTTGCCGATGGGTGAATATGCCTCGCTTGAAATCATCCAGGCGGCCGACTGTCTGCCGTAGAACTCACAAGGCAACCCCATGAAACAAGTCAAATCAGGCGGCGGCTGGCCCGCGGTGATGTATACCTTTCGCAAGGCCCGCGAGTCTGGCGGATTATGGAAGTTCTACAAGGCGCTCCGCAGCAAGAACGCTTGCAAGACGTGTGCGGTCGGCATGGGGGGTCAACGCGGCGGCATGATCAACGAGGCCGGCAAATTCCCCGAGATCTGCAAGAAGGGCATGCAGGCGATGGCCGCCGACATGGCCGGGGCGATCACGCCCGATTTCTTCTCCACCTACAGCATCGCGCAGCTCAAGAAGTTCACGCCGCGCGAACTCGAAGCTGCCGGGCGGATCACGCAGCCGGTGGTCTACGAGAAAGGCGCCAACTTTTATCGCGAGATTTCCTGGGAGGACGCCTTCCAGCGGATCAGCAGCAAGCTGCGGTCGCTGACCCCCGACGAGACGTTCTTCTACTTCAGCGGACGCAGTAGCAACGAGGCTGGCTTCCTGCTGCAACTGTTCGCCCGCATGTACGGCACCAACAACGTCAACAATTGCAGCTTCTATTGCCACCAGGCGAGCGGCGTCGGGCTGACCAGCGTCACCGGCAGCGGCACCGCCACGATCGTGCTGGAGGATCTCGAACATGCCGACCTGGTGTTCGTTATCGGCGGTAATCCGGCCAGCAACCACCCGCGGCTGATGACGCTGCTCAAGGACCTCCGCCGCCGCGGCGGCAAGGTGATTGTAATCAACCCGGTGGTCGAGACCGGCCTGGTCAATTTTCGTGTGCCCAGCGACGTCCGCAGCCTGTTGTTCGGCACCGAGATCGCCTCGCAATACGTGCAGCCCGACATCGGAGGCGATCTGGCCCTGCTGTACGGCGTGATGAAGCGCATCCATGAGATGGGCGCGATCGATCTGGACAACCTGCAGAACCACTGCGATGGCTGGCCGGAGTTGGAGGCGCGACTGAACGACATTTCCTGGGAAGAGATTTGCGCTCACAGCGGCGTTGCCAAGCACCAGATTGACGAAATCGCCGAGAGCTACGCGGCAGCCAAGAACGTCGTGTTCTCCTGGACGATGGGCATCACGCACCATGCCCACGGGGTCGAGAACGTGCAGGCGATCGCCAACCTGGCGTTGATGCGCAACATGGTCGGCCGGCCGGCGGCCGGGCTGCTGCCGATCCGAGGCCACAGCAACGTGCAAGGCATCGGTTCGGTGGGTGTCACGCCGCAACTCAAGGAAGTGCTATTCGAGCGACTGGAACAGCACTTTGGCGTGCGGCTGCCGACCACGCCGGGGCGCGACACGCTCGCCTGCATGGAAGGCGCCGACGAGGGGGAGCTTAAGCTCGGCATTTGCCTGGGCGGCAACCTGTATGGCAGCAATCCCGATCTGGCCTTCGCGGAACAGTCGCTGGCGAACCTGGAGCAGATCGTCTATCTCAGCACGACACTCAACACCGGGCACGCCCACGGGCTGGCCGACGAGACGATCATCTTGCCGGTACTCGCTCGGGACGAAGAGCCGCAGGCGACCACCCAGGAGTCGATGTTCAATTACGTGCGGCTCAGTGACGGCGGACCCTCGCGACACGAAGGCCCCAAGAGCGAGGTGGAAGTGATCGCGACCATTGCCGAACAGACGCTCGTCGACGCCGCCGACGGACCCGCTGGAGTGATCGATTGGCGATCGATGCGGCAGACGGGCCGCATTCGCGCGGCGATCGCGGCGATCGTGCCGGGCTACGAGAAGCTCAAGGAAATCGGCGACAACAAGCAGGAGTTCCAGATCGAGGGACGCACCTTGCATCGGCCCCACTACCCCACCGACAACGGCCGCGCCAAGCTTCATGCGCACGAACTTCCGGAACAACCGATCGGCGAGAACCAACTGCGGCTGATGACCGTCCGTAGCGAAGGGCAGTTCAACACGGTGGTCTACGAGGAATACGACCTGTACCGCGGCATCGACCGTCGCGACGTGATTCTCATCCATCCGGATGATTGTCGGCGACTAGGTTTGCAAAAGGATCAACGGATCACCGTCCGCAGCACGGCCGGTGCGATGCCTAACATCCTGGTTTGGCCGTGGGAGAAGATCAAGCCGGGCAACGCGCTGATGTACTACCCGGAAGCCAACGTGCTGGTTCCCCGCACGGTCGACCCCCAAAGCCGCACACCGATGTTCAAGGGAGTACGAATCGACCTCGAAACCGGCGTGCCACAGCCCGTGGCGAACGCGTAGTTCTTGCAAACAGAAATATAAGGGGACAGAAAAATAAGCAGATCAATCTGCATCTTTCTGTTCCCCTATTTTTCTGTCTTCGAACTTGTTTGCTACACCGCCTCGATGTGCAATCCACGCCGCACGCGTTCCTTGCGGCGGGCCTTGTCGATTAGTTCGGCCACGGAGCGAACCTCGTCGATGCCTACCAACACGATCTCTGGATGGGTGCGGTCGCTGCCGGCCAGGTGAATCTTGCCGGTGCCGAACATCCGATCGATCAGGCCCTGTTCGACGGTCACGTCGTCGACGTCGATGACCTCGATGCGGTCGGTCACTCGCCGCAACACCCCCAGTTCATGTTCGAATCGCTGGGAGGTGAGCCGGTATTTTATCTTCAGGCGCATATATCCGAAGTGCATCAACACGAACAGTTCTCCCAGCAGCCATAGGCCGAGGGGAATCAGAAAGAAGGGGCCGGGCGCTAGAATCGCCGTGGCGATGGTGGCGATCAAGCCGAGCAAGCCGACACCGATCAGTGCCGGCAGCGTCGCCTTGAACGAGTAGCCGCCTTGCCAGATATCGACCTCGGGGTCGTCGACGCCTCGTCCCCGCGGGCGAAAGTGATCGCGGTTGTCGCGGACCTCCGCGGCCGGCGTGTCATCATCGGCCGCCGAGTCGGGGTCGAAGTCGCGCGGTTCGGCCGCGTCGCTCAGTCGGTGGCCGCATTGATGGCAAAACACCGAACTCACCACCACTTCGGCGCCGCAAGCGGAACAAAATCCTTTTTCCATCGGCGAAGCACTCATTGTGTCATGTTAAGGATCGGGGAACGGGCGTCGCTGATAGCAGCAAGCCGTCCGCCGCGGCGGAAGCTTGCCCTGGTTCGCCTGCGTTATGTTATACTGCAAGCTTGCCAAGTCACCAATAAACCACCGCCCGTCGTCGGACGGGGAGTTTTCCCGACATGCGATGTCCCTACTGCAAAGGCGATAACGATCGGGTGATCGATTCGCGGGCCAATCAGGACGGCTTCGTCATCCGCCGCCGCCGCGAGTGCCTCGACTGCAACCGCCGCTACACGACCTACGAGCGGGTGGAAGAGGCGACCATCAAGATCGTCAAGAAGGACGGCACCCGGGTGCCGTATGAACGCGAGAAGCTGAAAAGCGGCATCGAAAAGGCCTGCTGGAAGCGGCCGATCAGCGACGATACGATCGAATCGATCCTGGTCACGGTCGAGAACCGCATCCACGCCACCTTCGAGAACGAGGTCAACAGCAAGCAACTCGGCGAAATGGTAATGGATCAACTCCGCCAGGCGGACCACGTGGCGTTCGTGCGGTTCGCCAGCGTCTACCGGGAATTCAAGGACGTCAGCGACTTCGTAGATGAACTCCGCCTGCTGCGCCAGACCGACGAACAATAAATCGCGGTGCCAACCGCGGTTCCATGAGCCGCATAGCGGCGACATCACGTAGCCTGGGACGTGAGTCCCAGGCATGAAGGCGGTGAGTTTCCGCGGCCGAGCATTTGGCAAGTTTATAAAACGGCAGTCTGCCGAGGCCGCAATCCTCCGAGGCGAATCTCGGCTTATTTCGACCTCGGTGATACTCCGCTTCGTCAAACTCTGCCCCGCCCTTGCACATTCCGGGTGCCACTGCTGCCCTCAGCAGTGGACTCTCGCAACACGTCCGGTACCACAAGCGGCTCTCCTTCGGCACGAGTCAACATCCTTCTAAACTTCATACTACATCCGGTACACTGCCACTGCTGAGGGCAGCAGTGGCACACGGGCGTTCCGCCATGTCGTGGCCCGCGATGCTTGCCCTGGCAAGCCGCGCGCCGTTACAATCCCCAGTGGTGGCGGAGCGAACTTCCGCTTCACGGCTCAGTTTAACTGCGTTTTATCGCTCTGGGACGAGACGATAAATCGCCTATGGTTAGGCGGCTCGATCGACCTATGTTTGGCTGGTTTCAACCTCGATGTCCGGTAGACGTTGCCGCCAAACAGTGGATCGAAGAGCGTCTCCACTGGCTTTCGGATCAATTCGGGCGTGATACCTTCACCCGGCGGGCAGTGATACTGCCGACAATCGACTTCTTTCCCGATCCCATGGATGGAACCGAGGCGAGCGTTCGCAACCTGCTGGATCAGGTATGCAACTACATGGACGTCGATCCGAATCTCGTGGCGCTGGAAATATTCACAAACAGAAACGAGCTGTGGCTCGTGAACGATGAGGGAAAATACCTTCCCACCGGTGCGGCAGGTCTTTACGATGAACAACTCGGCAGGACGATTATCCACATCGAAACGTCCGAATTCATGAATCTCTCGGGGCTTGTTGGGACGATGGCTCATGAACTTGCGCATTTGCGACTGATGGGTGAACGTCGGGTGACTGGCGACGAATTCGACAACGAACTGCTGACCGATTTGACCGCCCTGTTTCATGGTTTTGGTATCTTCCTGGGCAACTCGCCCCGCAATTGGGACAGCCAATACAGCACCTGGCCTGGCACCGCCCTCAAACGGCCCGAATACATGACGTTGCCCATGTTTGCTTACGCACTGGCCCACACCGCCTGGTTTCGCGATCAGCGGAAACCGGACTGGTATTCTTTCTTATCATTCGATCTAAAGCCTTGCTTCAAACAAGGACTGCGCTATTTAATGGAAACGGGAGACTCAGCCTTTCATCCCGAAAAAACGGTTTAGCTATGGCTTGAATGCCGAACCGCCTTTGAGGAGTGATGCAGGATATAAAGGATAAAAGTTGGAACCGACCAAAGGATTATTAAGGAAAACAAAATGACAACGAGTCGAACGGCAAATAGCGTCGATTCGGAAAACAACCTTGATGCATCATTAGCCTGGACCGCCTGATAGCCACTTACAACAAATGCGCCTCCCCACAAATATCCTCCGATCGAGACGACCTGTGCGATGATTCGCGCCACTTTCGAGCCCCTGTAGATAAACAGGCCAGCTACCGCG